>DJVD01000153.1:10520-11877 GCA_002440805.1 Chloroflexi bacterium UBA6265 | reverse complement strand
TGACTGGTGACATCACCCGGTCGATCGGCGGAGTACAGCCGAATCGGATCCCCGTCGTTTTCCGGGAAGGACAACACCAGCACGCGATCATCGTTCTCCAGCGCGTCGAGTTCGTCGGCCTCGCTGCCCTCGTGGATCACGAATGCATCGGATGTTCCCAGCGCATCAACCACGGCTGCCTGCATCGGCGTATCGACATCGATCACGCCGATGTCGAAGGTGGAGATGTTATCGCTGTTCCAGATCGAGCCGAACAGGACAATGAACAGCGCCGGGAAGGCGAGATTCCAGAACATGGCCTGGCGATTGCGCAGGCTCATTTTGATATTGGCGATCAGCATGGCGAGGAACGATTTCATGCCACACCCTCCGCCACGTCGGCATCGTCCGTGTTGGCATACGTCCGGCCGGTGAGCGCGAGGAACACATCCTCGAGGCTGGCGCTGGTGCTGGCGAGGTTATCAAGTCGCACGGCATGCGCATCGGCGAGGTTAAGCAATGCCACGATCGTGGCTTGCACATCGGCGGTGCCGATAGCGAGGTGGCTGCCCACATCGGCAGTGGTGATATCGGCCGACGTTGCACCCGGTAACGCTGCCAGTTGACCGGTGGTCCACTCCAGCGGCTGCGATGACGTGGCCTTCACCACCGCATCCTGCGGCAGCGATCGGATCAGCGCGGCGGGCGTGTCGCAGGCAATCACATTGCCGCCATCCATAATCGCGATGCGATCGCACAGTTGCTCGGCCTCGTCCATGTAATGGGTGGTCAGCACCACCGTGCTGCCGCTGGCCCGCACATCGAGGATGGTCTGCCACAGGTTGCGGCGGGCGTGCGGATCGAGCCCGGTGGTGGGCTCATCGAGGAAACTCACCACTGGCGAGTTCACCAGTGCCAGCGCGATGCTGAGCCGTTGCTGTTGGCCGCCACTGAGTTGCTCCATGCGGCTCTGGCCCTTGTCAGTCAGGTTTACCTTGGCCAGTAAATCCGTGGCACGTGCAACCGGATTGCTGATGCCATAAAAGTGTCCAAAGAGTTCCAGAAGTTCCTGAGCCGAGAGGTATGGAAAGAGTGAGGTGCTTTGCAGCTGCACGCCAATAATCTTGCGTACCTCATCGTTCTGGCGCACGGCATCGAACCCGGCGAGGGTGATCGTGCCGCTGTCCGGAGCGCGCAGTCCCTCAATCATTTCGAGGGTGGTGGTTTTGCCAGCACCGTTGGGCCCGAGGATGCCGAAAATCTCGCCGCTGTGCACGTCGAGGTCAATGCCGTTTACGGCCATGAAATCGCCATAGCGTTTGCGCACATCGCGAAGTTGAATGACGGGTTGGTCGATCATGTATGAACCTCGTGGAGT
>DJVD01000153.1:0-10479 GCA_002440805.1 Chloroflexi bacterium UBA6265 | reverse complement strand
CAACTTCCTTACCGTGGAGTTAGCAAGTTGGCACCGACTAGCCTCGTAGTTGCGAGACGAGTTCAGGGAGCGAACCCAATTCCTTCGGGGCGGCGAGGAAAACGTGCGTCACGCCGATCTCTGCAAGTTCAGCCAGTTTCGCCCGCACGGTGGGGATATCGCCCGCAACCACCAGTTCGGCCATCAGGTCGCCGGGAATCGCTGCCCTGGCGGCCGCAAGGTCGCCTTCGCGGCGCAGGTCGGTGAACGCACCGCCACGCGCCAGTACTTCATCCACCTTCATTGCCTGGCGGACATCGGTCATGATGCGTTCGATATCGTGGGTATCGTTTTGCAGCAGGCGTTCCATCCCGGGCAGCGAGTGGATCATTGCCACCGTGCCCTTGCGCCGCTCATACAACGCCTCGGGATCGTCGGTGATCGTTACCTGGCAGCGGGCGTTGAATGTGATCTGGTCAGGATCCCGCCCGGCCGCGGCAGCCATCGCTTTCACACTGGCGATCTGATCGCGCATGAAATCGAACGACGTCAGGTCGTTGAAGATCACGCCGTCGGTATGCTCGGCGGCAATACTCATGGCCTTGGGTCCCACAGCCGCCAGGTAGATTGGCACGTGCGCCTGCAGCGGTCGAATGCCGCGTTCCCACCCCTGCACATTCACCTCGGTCATGCCCTCAGGCGAGGTGGCGACCATCCCTGGATTCCACCATTGCCGCAAGAGGTCGATTGTTTCCACGAGGCGTTTGGTGGGCGAACCGATCTGCATCCCGAGGGCCCGCTCGTACCATTCGGTTTGGCCCCGGCCAAGCCCAAGGAAGGCGCGCCCATCGCTGAGCCAATCGAGCGTGGCAATGCTGGCGGCAATCTGGGACGGGTGCCGGTAATAGGGATTAACCACGCCGGTACCGAGACGTAGCTGCCCGGTCTGCCGGGCGATAGCGCCGAGAACGGCGAACGCGTCCCAGCCATCGGGATCTTCCAAAAGCCACAGGGAATCGATCCCGGCCGCATCAGCGGCGATACCGAGCCTGAGCGTGGCATCAACGGCTGCCTGCATCGCTTGCTGGTCGCCAGATTCCTGGCTACTCGCCCAGCCGCCCGGCCCACCATCGAGGCAAAATGCCAGCCTGGCCATGGTTAGTCCATGCCCCCGTCAACCCAATCGAGAAACGAAAGCACGTTCTCCCAGCCGTCGCCGTGTGCCAGTCGTTCGTCGCTCAGCATCACATCGCGCACATACAGGCTGAGGCTGGTGCGCTTTTCGGATTTGGACATCTGATCGACGGCGCGAACGCACGCCCGTTGCAGGTCTTCCATCTCTTCATTGCTGTAGAGCTCGCGCGGGGTCATATGGAAAATGCGTTCCAGGCTGGTCCAGATCTGCACGGCATCCATGACTCGATCCCCTACTTTTCGCGGAAGTACACGATTTGACCGCCCTGGCGCTCGTCGCCGAGTCGTACGACCAGGCCGTCAACGCCGTCGAAATGGCTCCAGTCGTCACCACGATTGGCGGCTTCGGCAAGGTCGGATTCGACCAACTGGGCGTAAATACCGTGCTTGGCGCAGAACCACACATGCTCACTGCCCTCAACCGGGCGCATGCGATGGCGATCGCGCGGGTGGCGCATGCCAACCTCGCAGAGGGGATTAGGACCGGAAGATGTTAAGGAAGACATGATGAACGAAGACTCCACCGCGAACGAAAATCGAATGGGTCAAGTATACGGCGCACTGGCCCGGGCGATAGTGGCCGGGACTTCGGATTTCGTGGAACGAGAAGTCACGGGTATAGTTGGGTTTCGTTATCAGACAGGGTCACGATGACATCTGAGGTGAGCGCATGAAATCGGTAGCAGTGTTCTGCGGATCAAATCTGGGAAATAGCCCCGAATTTGAGATCCTGGCGCGGGATCTTGGCCACGAGATCGGCAAACGAGGGATACGGCTCGTGTTTGGAGGCGGCAAGGTGGGGTTGATGGGCGCAGTCGCCGATGCCTGCCTCACCGCAGGTGGAGACGTGATCGGCGTGATTCCCCAGCAATTGATGGATAAGGAACTCGGCCATACAGGCGTCACTGACCTTCGTATCACCACCACCATGCACGAGCGGAAAGCCGCCATGGAGCAGGAAGCCGACGGATTCATCGCCTTGCCCGGTGGATTTGGCACGCTCGATGAATTCTGCGAGATCATCACATGGGCCCAGCTGGGAATTCATCGCAAACCCTGCGCCGTGCTGGATACCAAAGGCGGTTATTTCCGCAGTTTGCTTGCGTTCTTCGACACCGCGGTTGACCATGGATTTGTCAGCCCCGAGCACAATGCGATGATCCTCCGCCACACCCAACCAGCCGCACTGCTGGATTTGATGACTGGCTGGACGCCGACGTTCCGGGAGAAATGGATCGATCGGGACGCGCTGGCCGATTAGCCAGGTTGAGGAGAAACCGTTCCATGCTCACGATACTGATGATATTGGCCATCATCCTGACTGGCCTGATGGCAGGGTTTTTCTTTGCCTACTGGTGTTCAGTGATGGTGGGATTGCGTTCGGTTCGCGATGAGACGTTCGTGGAAACGATGCAGCATATCAACGTCGTACTTCCCAACGCCATGTTCGCGCCGCCGTTTTTCGGGGCGCTCATCCTGCCAGGGGCCGCTGCCTGGATTGCCTTTCGCGATGGCCAATCGGAAGTTGGCTGGTGGTTGGTTGCGTCGTTTGTGCTGTACCTGGCGACATTCGCTATCACCGCAGCACGCAATGTGCCGATGAATAACGCGCTGGCGAACGCCGGTACGCCGCAAGATGCTGAAGATGCGGCCCGGATTCGGGCGGAGTTCGAGGGGCCGTGGGTGAGATGGAACACCATCCGCACCGCAACCAATTGCGCCTCATTCGTAGCGGCCGTGATCGCGCTGGCCGTTTAGGCAGATTCGTCCCACGCCTGCCCCGCCTGGGCGAGGAACTGTTCTTTCGATATCCCCAGCGCCTGCGCGATATGGGCAGCGGTCTGGAGTTGATCGCTCAATCTGCCCTCGGTTGGCTCCCCTGATTCCGGCTCGGCTTCGGCGTCCGGCGGGAAGAGTTCGCGAATATCGGCCCGAGTGAGGCGCCCTCGCTCACGATAGCGAGCTGCCAGTACCTCCTGGTCATGTGGATGGAGTTTTGCCGCCGCAATCGCCTCGGCCTGGCCGATCCTGCCATGCTGCAGCGCGGCGAACAACTCGCGATTCAATCCCGATAGCTGGCCGCGCAGTTCAATCGATGTGCCCGCCATGCCGGAGATCTTGCGAATCTCGGAGGGCGAGTAATTGGTGCTTTCCAGCAGCCGAATCGCGCCGTATTCGGAGAGATAGTTGGAGGTGCGAAAGCCATTCGCCACCAGCGTCCACTGGGCAATCTCCTCGGGTGAGAGGCCGGTAAGGACGAATGCTGGCACATAGGTTCGCTTCGCCGCTCGCAGGGCGGCCACCCGGCGATTGCCATCGATCACAACCATCTGGATCTCTCCCGCATCGGTGGTGTGCTCAGCCAGCAACACCGGCTGGATGATGCCCTGGCGCTCGATGCTTTCGATCAGGCGCGCACTCGGCGGCGCCCCGATCGTATCGGGGAGATCGGCCAATGCGACGTTCTGAAGCGACCCTTCCATCCCGACCCTTTCTGTGTTTGCCTGTGTGATCTACCGAGAGTGTACCCAACAGCTGGACATCACGAAGCTGCTACCCGATTTGGCCACACAGCACGTGGTACTGCGGTGTGGCGGCGACCGTTTCGACACGATCGAACACCTTCGCCATCTCCTTGTCATAGGCGAGGAAGGCGTTGGCGACCAGCAGCAACGATCCGCCCGGGTAGAGGCGAACCGGCGCCCCGGCGATGATGCGATTCGCCACCGACAGATCAACCTGCTTTCCCCGATGAAAGGGAGGATTGCTCACAATCAGATCGAAGCGCTGATCGCCGAGATGCGAGTAGACATCGCTGCCGATGACCATACCCTCAAGGCCATGGCGGGCGAGGTTGCGGGCTGCCGCCTGCACGGCCAGCAGGTTGGCATCGGTCAGCGTCGCGTTCGCGCCAGCAAGACCTGCGGCAACACCGATCACCCCTACCCCACAGCCGATGTCGAGCACTCGTTGCCCCTTTGCGACGTCGAGATGCTCAAGCAGCAGGCGCGTGCCCGCATCCAGTTTCGCACCGGCAAATACCCCGGCCCGGGTCTCGAGCGTAANNACCCGGCTCGTGCGACCAGTCGGGTGCGAGCAATTCACCGCGAGAGAAAATGCCCATCCGGTGTTTCTCGCGATACCCGCCCCATTTTGGCTGACCAAATACCGCCTCGGCATCCTTGATCGCGCTCTTGCCGCCCTCGGCGTTCGGTCCGCAGATCAACAATTTGCCACCGGGTTCGAGGGCCTGTGCGGCGATCAGGATCAGGCGCCGGAGCAAGTCGCGATTCGGCGGCGCCGGCAGCAGCACCGTGGCGAAATCGGCGGGTGTCGCATCCACCAATACCGGTCCGGTTGCGTTCTCGCGCTCGCGGATATCCCACACCAGCGCAGTGCTGCCCGGCAGCGCATTGGCGAGCGCAGCATCACCCATCACCAACGCTGGCCCATCGCCCCCATAGCGACTGGCCATCTCCAGCAACAGCTCGGATTGGACAGAAAGCTCGGTGGTATCCATCTAGATGACGAACTTGCCGTTTTCCTGGAATGTGTCGCCATCCACGGTAATCTTGCCGCCCTGCCGCAGGTCGCAAATCATGTCCCAGTGAATCGCACTGACGTTGCTGCTGCCGGTTTCCGGATAGCCGCGACCAAGCGCCATATGCACCGTGCCACCGATTTTCTCATCGAAGAGGATGTTGCCGATGAACTGCTGGATATCGAAGTTGGTGCCGAACGCGAACTCGCCGAGGTAACGGGCGCCCTCATCGGTATCCAGGGTGGTGATGAGGTATTCCTCGTTACTGGCGGCGGTGGCATCTACCACCTTCCCATCTGCAAATTGGAGGCGGATGTCCTCGATACGACGACCGCCGGTGACCACCGGGAAGTTGAAACGCACATGACCATTGGCCGATGTCTCGATCGGGCCGGTGAAGATCTCGCCACTGGGGAAGTTGCGCTTGCCATCGCTGTTGATCCAGGTGCGACCGTTCACATTCACCTTGAGGTCGGTATCCTGGCCGGTGAGATGGATCTCGCTCTTGCCATCCAGCCAGTCAATCAGGCGCTGCTGGTCATCACGCAGGGCCAGCCACGCCGCCACGGGATCGTCCTGGTCGAGCTTCATCGATTTCAGCACGAAGTCTGTGAAGCTGGCCGTATCCATGTTTGCGTCCTGGGCATAGGCATCGGTGGGATAGAGCGTCAGTGTCCAATCGAGCTCACCATCGGCGGCGCGCTGCATGAAAGCCGCGCTGAGGTCATTGCGGGCAGCAGTGAAAAGTCGTTGCCGGGCCGGGTCGATCTCGCTAAGGCGTCGGGTATTGGTCTCGGCGCGGATATTGATCACCACGTCGGCCTCGAGCCGACCGAACTGCTCGAACGGGGAAAGCCATGCCAGTTGCTCGTCGCTGCCATGCTCCAGCAGGTACGGCGTCACGCCCTCCACCAGCGGCCAGACAATGGGATGGGCACCTCGGGCAATCACTTCATTGGCGCAGGCTACCAGCAGATCCTCAGCGGCCGTGTGGCCCGTGATCACCACGCTCTGGCCGGGGTGGACCTCAACCGAATAGCCCACCAGTGCCCTGGCCCATTTTTCGATGATCGGGTTTTTCACACAGTGCTCCTTCGTCGCTTCCAGTTTTCGCTGCCGTTCATTGTATCGTCGCATCGTCGCCGATGTCCGCATCGATACCGCAGCCGGGCACGATGTTCTCCGGCTTCCCGGCCTGTGCCTCCGCGGCAAAATTGGCGTACGAACGTGGAATGCAACGTCGCACTATAGCTTATCCTGACAGCGTGCGANNCAAGGCAATCCCAAACTGTTCTGTAAATAGGCCGTCCGTATACCTTTTCACCGCATGACGGCGGGGCTTACAGTTGCCTTGGGTTGATCGGAGCTTCCGATCGGCTGGATCGATAACCCGTGCCCCCGCACCTCGATCCGGCGCCAGGGACATGTGAGGGAGAAGTGGGAATGCTGACGCTTCGGGAAGCGCGGCAACGGCGACATATGTCGCAACAAACGTTGGCTGACCGTGCCGGTGTGGCACGAGTAACTGTTTCACAAATTGAACTCGGCAAGAGCGAACCCCGCCCGCATATTGCCCGCAGATTGGCGCAGGCACTGGAAATGGTGCCCGGCGAAATCCAGGAGTTTAGTGGCGCTGTCCGGAGTATGCGATTGCCTACCCCTTCGATCCTTGCGGCCGAACCAGAGATCACCGATTAGGCGCGCCATGCGTTAGCGCTGGCCACCGCCCAACCACATTTGCCCGCATCACCCCTGCCGGAACCCGCAATTTCCGGCAGGGGTATCCCGTTTAGCCGATCTGCAGGATGCTTTCGCTCACATTGCCACCACTGAGCACAACGCCCACACGCTTGCCGGCCACATCGATTGACCCGTTCAGGATGGCCGCAACGGGCAGGCAACCGGTCGGCTCCACAACCTGTTTCATCCGGAAAGCCATGAAACGCATCGCATCCAGCAACTGCTCGTCAGTAGCGGTCACGATGTCAGTAACGTATTCCTTGATAATCGGGAACGTGAGGTCTCCGAGGTGCAGCGTTTGGGCACCATCGGCGATTGTGCGCGGGGTCTCGATGGTGACGATCTCGCCGCTGCGGAAACTGCGCTGGCCATCGTTGCCAGCTTCGGGCTCGACGCCGTAGATCAACGCGTCCGGAGCCAGGGCGTGGGCGGCGAGGGCGCTGCCGGCCAGCAGACCACCACCACCGAGCGATGTGATGATGATATCCATCGGCCCTTCNNGAGTAACGGTCGTACAGGATCACACGGGCGCCATATTCGCGCGTCGCCCTGAGCTTGATCGCGGGCGCGTCCTCCGGCATTACGATTGTGGCGCGTGTGCCGAGCAATTTCGCCGCCAGCGCGATTGCCTGGGCGTGATTGCCGCTGCTGAACGCGATTACCCCGGCCTCGATCTGCTCGGGGGTGAACTGGCTGATGGCGTTATAGGCACCGCGAAATTTGAACGCCCCCATCCGCTGCAGGTGTTCCGATTTGAAGAACACCTCCGCACCGGTGAGGTTGTTAAACGTGGTCGATGTCAGCACCGGGGTGCGGTGGGCAACGCCGGCAATGCGCTCGCTGGCAGCAACGACATCCTCCCAGGTGACGGTCATGTGGGGTACCTTTCTGATGACGAACAAATCCGGTTGAAGGCATGATAGCGCGGAACGGCGGCTGGGCAATGACGAACAGTGAAAACTCGCATAACGAAATGTTGTTGTGGACAACACTCTACAAGCTCAAGTCGCTGCCGCGCACTGGTTGGGTCGATCGCGGCATCGCGGCGGAGGCGGCAGAGTCTGTGGCCGATCACTCGTATTTCGCGATACTGATCGCCTGGGTGGTGGCGCAGGGCGATCTCTCCCTCGATGCGAACCGGGTGCTGCAGTTGGCGCTGATCCACGATGTCGCCGAGGCGATTGCCGGTGACCTGCCGCCCTATGACCCTGCCGATGTGCCTGCCGATCCAGATGAACGACGGCAGTTCTTCAACGTGCAGCGCGACCGCTCGCCTGAGAATCGCGCCCGCAAGGAGGCCATCGAGGCGGACGCTGCGGCGAAAATCATGGCGATGCTGCCGGGTTCAGTCCGGCATACCTGGCAGGATTTGCTGCACGAGTACGAAGTCCAGCAGACCCCCGAAGCGCAGCTGGTGAAGCAGGTTGATCGGCTGGAGGCGTTTATCCAGAGTCGGCTGTATGCGTCTCAGTTTCCTCATGCACCGGTCGAGGGGTTTGCCGATATGGCGCGAAAGACGATCACCCACCCGCTGTTGATCCCGATCCGGGATGCGTTCCTCGAAAATTAGGCGTGTCCGTCGAGTTCCACGGTGGCAGTGATAATCACCGCGGCGTTCCCGGCCAGGCTGGCCGCGCCGGGTGTACTGCGGGCGTGGGTACCGATTTCCGGTCCGAACAGATCGATGATGAAATCGCTGAAGCCACTGATCACGTAGCTGGTGCGGCCAAAGCCAGGATCACAATTGACAAAGCCAATCACATTCAGCCACGCGCTGATGCGATCGAGATCACCGATCGCACGCTTGAGTTCGCTCAGGATGGTGAGTGCGGCGAGTTTGGCCGCCTCGTGGGCATCTTCCGGACTTACTTCGCTGGGCACGCTGCCCTTGCATGCGTAGCTGGTGCCATCCGCGTTACGTGCCGAACATCCACTCACATACGCCACATTGCCACGTACAAGCACGGGAATCGGCGGTCCCTCAACGCTGGGTTTGTACGTGGCCGCCTCTGGCAGGACCAGGCCCATCGCTTCCAGTTTCTGCTCTATCCTCATGATTCCTGTGCTCCAGTGAGTTCAGCCACGCGGTCCGCGCGGCGATCGTCGGCTGCATAGATCGATTCGCGGATAGTCAGCAGGCGCGTCAGGTCGCGTTCGATGCGCTGGTAGCATCCTTCCAGCGCTGCGCGGGTGGCTGCCGGGGCGCAGCCGCCATAGATGGTACGGGCTTCCACGAATGCGCGCGGATCGAGCGCGGTGCGCACGAACTCTTCGCTCACCTCCAGCGCCGTCCCCAGCACCTCCTTGCTGACGTCCCGGACCATGGCGGCATCGATCGTCTTCTCCTCCGCAACCGAGCGGTTGACTAGGTTGGAGACGATGCTGTGGGCCGATCGAAAAGCGAGGCCGTGTTGCTGCACCAGCGCATCGGCAAGCGCGGTGGTAGTCATGTGGCCACCATGGGCGCGTTCGGCCATCAGGTCGGTATTGAAGGTTGCGGTCTGCACGACCACGGTCAGCAGCGAAACCACCGCTTCGAATGCATCGAAGCAGCGATTCAGCGCCATGAACATCGGGTCCTCGACGTCGTTGGTATCACCGAAGGCGGCATTGTGCACCATCGTCTGCACCGCGTTGGCTTCGCCAAATACCCAGCCGATGCGAACGCGGATATGTTCCAGCACCACCGGGTTGCGCTTCTGCGGCATGATCGAACTGATCTGGATGAAGGCATCGTCTATTTTCAGCAGGCGCTCGGTCGCCCGGCTCCATACCAGCAGGTCGTAGACGAAGCGGCTGATTGCGGCCGTGCTGTTGGCCATGGCCATGCCGGCCTCGACGATGTGATCGCCGGTGCCGACCGCATCGTAGCCGTTCTCTATCACTACCGGGAACCCGAGCAGGTCGGCCACTCGCTGGCGGTCAATCGGAAAACTGGTGGTGGTGAATGCCGCCACCCCGAACGAGCTCTGGTTAGTGTGGCTCAGCGCCAGGTGCAGGCGTGTGAAATCGCGTTCCAGCGGCGCGATTGCCCCGAGTAAGTAATGGGCAAGGGTGGTTGGTTGCGCTGGCTGGGTATGGGTGATCCCCGGCATGATCGATTCGAGGTGCCCAGTGGCGGTTTCGATCAACGCTCGTCGCAGGCCGAGCAATTGCCCCTGTGCCGCGATCAGGCGTTGGCGCATCATCATCCGGCTCATGCCGGCGGCGAGATCGTTGCGACTTCGGGCGATTTGCAGGTTCCCGCCTGTCTCGGGACCGGCGATCTCGATCAACCTGTTCTCCACCGCAAAGAAGAGGTCTTCAACATCTGGTTCGTAGATGAAACGCTCAACCCCTTCCCGTTTCACCTGTTGCAGGGCACGCAGGAGTTTTGCGGTGTGGTCGGCATCCACAATGCCGGTTTCGTGCAGCATGATCGTGTGCGCCTCGTTGGCGGCGATCATGTGATCGAACAGATACTGCTTGCTTTCATGAAACTGCGGTTCCAGCACATATTGCGCGTACACCGGATGCGGAAAGGAAGGGGCATTTGCCATGGGTTCGATCTATCCCTTCAAACCTGCCAGGGCGATGCCCTTGATGATTTGCTTCTGGAAAATCAGGAAGATGATGATGACCGGTATGGTTGCCAGCGCGGCGGCCGCCATGATCAGGTCGAATGCGGCCTGGTTCTCGGTGGAGAAGAAGGCGATACCCACCGGCAGTGTCCGCATCTCCTCACTGCGAATGACGATCAGCGGCCAGATGTAGGCGTTCCAGTTGCCGAGGAAGGTGAAAATACACAGCGCGGCCACGGCCGGCTTCACCAGCGGCAAGGCGATTTTGGTGAAGATCTGGAACTCGTTGAAGCCATCAATCCGGGCGGCGTCCAGCAACTCGTTCGGCACGCCCATGAAGAACTGTCGCATCAGGAAGACGCCGAAGGCGCTGATCACGCCCGGGAACATCACGCCCCAGTAGCTATCAGTCCAGCCCAGTTCGATGCTGAGCATGAACCACGGGATCACCAGCATCTCGGTGGG
>DJVD01000026.1:7604-7775 GCA_002440805.1 Chloroflexi bacterium UBA6265 | reverse complement strand
TCATTGCCTCAGCGATGCTGCGACCAAGGCTGGTTTTACCAACGCCCGGAGGACCCACAAGGCAAAGGATCTGGCTGCCGGTGTGGGCGCCATTGTTCATGGTGAGCGAGCGCACGGCGAGGAACTCGATAATGCGTTCTTTCACCTGCTCAAGGCCAAAGTGATCGCGGT
>DJVD01000026.1:0-7509 GCA_002440805.1 Chloroflexi bacterium UBA6265 | reverse complement strand
GCCCGCAGTGAGTCGAATTCGTTGGCGCCTTCGCCATCGAGTTCACCGCGCAGGATCTCGATTTCCTTCTGGATCTCGGCCTTGCGTTGCGCTTCGAGGAACTCCTGGTTCAGTTTGTCCTTAATTCGGTCCTTGCGGCGATCGCGCTCAATGATGTTGGTAAAAATCGTCGCCAGTTCCAGCAGGCGCTGCAATGGATCGGCCATCTCCAGCAGGCGTTGGCGATCGGCGATTTCCTTTACGAGCTGCGTCGCCAGCAAATCGGCCAGGTGGCCGGGATTGGTCGCGATCTGCACGATCTCGGCTTCTTCATCGGGCACATCCACATAGGTGGTGTATTCCTGATGCAGTTCCTTGATGTGCTGCATTGCGCTTTCGGCTTCGTCCCGATCGTATGGCGGCTCGGGGATCTCCTCGATTTGCGCCATGAAGAACGGGCGCTTGTTTTCGATGTGGGTGAGGCGAATACGGCCAATGCCTTCCAGCACCACCTGCAGGTTGCCGCCGGGCATTCGCTCCGTGCTGATAATGCTGCCGAGGGTGGCGTACTCGAAAAGTTCGTCCGGCCCCGGGTCCTCGATTTTCTGGTCTTTGTGGGCCGTAATCGCGATCAAATGCCCGGTAATGGTTGCTTCTTCCACCGCATGGATACTACGCGGTCGACCCAACTGAATGGTGGGCACGGTACGCGGGAAAATAACGTTGTTGCGCAGGGGCAACAACGGAACCTCATGGATGGCACGCGAGGCGATAGGTCGATAGGGGCGCATGAAGCTGCTACTCCGGATACGATTCGGCGCGCTCAACCTGGCGGCCATTGCCGCTGGGGCGGGGTACGCTCGGCCCTCATAGTACCGCAGAAGCGGGGCGGCTATCGACCGGGCTTTGCCTGACAGGCGGATGAACGGACAATCCATACGGCGAACGAATGGGTATTGATCACCGATCCATCAGAGAAACGATGACACCAGGTCAGATTTGACTGAGTTCATCGTTGGTCTTGTCGGTATCGTTCAGCTGGATCACCCGGTCAATCATGGTGGTCGCAACCTCTTCCATATCGTCCAGGATGAGGAACAGGTCCTCGTCGCCCGGAGAGATGAATCCGTCAGCCAACAGCTTGTCCTTTATCCAGGTCAATAACCCACCCCAGTAACTGGAATCGTAGAAGATGACCAGGGTGCGCGGGAGCTTGCCGGTCTGGATGAGGGTGATCACCTCAAACACCTCGTCCAGCGTACCGAATCCACCAGGCATGAATACGAAGCCCTGCGAGTACTTGACGAACATTACCTTGCGGACAAAGAAATAGCGGAACTCCAGTCCAACGTTTACGTATTGGTTGATGCCCTGCTCGAAAGGAAGTTCAATCCCGGCGCCGATCGATGAGCCATTGGCCAGCGAGGCCCCCTTGTTGGCCGCTTCCATTACGCCAGGGCCACCGCCGGTGATGACGGTAATCCCATGCTCTGCCATGCGTTTGCCGAGGTATTCGGCCGAGTCATAGGCATTGTCGCCTTCGTGCACCCTGGCCGAACCGAAAACGCAGATGGCGGGACCGGTTTCGGCGAAGGCATCGAACCCGGCCACGAATTCGCTGGTAATACGCTGCACCCGCCAGGGATCGCTGTGGACAAACTCGGCGGCCTTGGCGCGGTCCTCATCGGTCCAACTGAGAATCCGCTGGTCTGATGTCCCGCGCGACCCCTTGCGCACGCCTGGTTCGACGTGGGGCTGGGGTTGCAGGCTGATGTCGATGTGTCGCCCTTTGGAGGTGCGGTTTTGCCGTGCCATTAAATCTCCCTTCGGTTCTGAATACGTAAACAGTACTCCCGCGGGTACAATGCGAACAAGAATGGGGAAGGGGAGTTTGCATGCGGCTACTGGGGAAAATCGGGGTGATTTTGCTGGCCCTGCTGCTGGTCAGTTGTGGCGGCGATACACCGAACCCGGGCGCAAATGCCCCATCCTCGCCCACCGCCAGCCCCACGGCGGCCCCACCGGAAATGTCCATCGGTCCCATCGTGTGGTCCGAAACGGTGGATGCCGAATCGGGCGCGCCAAACGCCGAAGTGTCGGCCTTTACGCCGCAGTCACCGGCGATCATTGCCAGTATCGAAGCAAACGATATCCCGGAAGGCACCGAGTTCACCGCCATTTGGATGTTGAACGACGAACCAATCGAGGGTGGTGAAATGCACGTGCAGGCCGACGGTGATATCGATCACGCCTGGATCGCCTTCCGCTTCACCCGCGAGGATGACAAGAGTTATCCGGTCGGCCAGCTGAGTGTGGTGATTACGGCCAACACCGGCGTGCTGCGTGAAGGCAGCATAGAGATCAACTTCCCGTAGGGTTAATCATATCCCCCAAAGAACCGATATCTAACGCAAGAGGCCCGGCCGAACAACGCGAAAAGCGAATGGCCGGGGCCCTTGGCACGCCGTAGGGGTGGACCGCCCGGTCGCAGCCGGGTGTTGTCCACCCTTGGAGCCACGCTGCTCAATCGCTTGCACTACTACCGGGCGGACAACCCCTTCGGGGGGCCGCCCCTACAACAGGTCATCCAACGCGCGTCTGGTCAGNNATGCTCGGATTAGCTACCTGATGAACCCCTAGTGCAGTTCTTCGTGTTCGAAGGGCGGCAGGGTTTCGCCGGCCATGATCGGCACATTGATCCGGTTCTCGAACGGTGGAATGGCGCAACTCCAGCCGGTGTTGTAGGCGCAGTACGGGTTGTAGGCCATGTTGAAATCCACGTTCAACTTGCCATCCGGCCGAGCCTTGGGATCGACATAGCGGCCGACGCTATAGCATTCGTTACCGGCAGTGGCATCGCGGAATGGCAGGAAGAACTTGCCGCTCTTCACATCCTGGAACACCGTAAGCGTTGCGTCTTCGCCATCGACCGTGACGGTGAAGCGACCCATGCGCACATACTGCTTGGCTTCGCCATCCATGGTGCCGACGGTAATCTCTTCGCCCACGCCCTCGCCGGTAGTGTCCAGGTCAACCACGAGGTTGAGGTCGGGATTCTCCGGGAAGTAATTCAGGTGCTCAAAACCGACCTTCTGGTCTTCGGTAAGGGGGCTATGCTCGTTGGTTTTGAAGTATTCGTCCTTGCGCAGGCGGAATCCTTCGAGGCGACTGTTTGAACTCATGTTGGTGGCTCCTGGTTGGGTGCTATCACGGCATTCAGGCCGCAGTAACACAATGCTTCACTAAAGGAAGTATAGCATCACTGGCAAGGATTACACCTCGCCATTGGCCTCGCGCCACATGCGGCGGCTCTGCTCGATCTCTTCCAGCGCCCTGCCGACGCCGTGCCAGCCATCGATAACCGTAATCTTGCCTTCCAGCATCTTGTACGTAGCGAAGAAGTGCTCGATCTCCTGGAGCCAATGCTTACCCACCTGGCTCAGATCGCGGTAATGATCAAAGCGAGGATCGTTCACCGGTACCGCGAGCAGCTTGAAATCTTCGCCCTTCTCATCGGTCATCTCCAGGCCGCCAATTGGACGGGCATGGATATGGCAACCCGGGAAGCTGGGCTCGGTCATCAGCACGCAGATATCCAGCGGGTCGCCATCGTCGGCGAGGGTATCGGGGATGTAACCGTAATCGGTAGGGTAGTGAACCGAGCTATACAGCACCCGATCAAGGAAGATTTTGCCGGTCTCCTTGTCGTACTCGTACTTGTTACGGCTCCCGCGCGGAATTTCAATCAGCGCAATCACTTCGTGATCATTTTGGTGGCCGTCAAGGGCAATCGACGATGCTGGATGCTCGGACATACGGATTCTCCGGAGACTGATCAAACCCGCAGGGACCCAAAATGGGGCGCCCCGCTATTACTTTCCGCAAGTGTACAAGGTGATTCGCTGCGGGCGGCTAATTCAGCGGCATGCCGGCGCGGCGGGCGAGATCGCGAGTGGCATTGGCAATCACGCGTGTACCCGCTTCAATGGACCCGTCCAGGGCAAAATGGGTTTCCAGGCTGAGTGGGCCATCGTAGCCGCCTTCATGCAGCCAGCGGAGTTGCTGCTCCCAATCACACACGCCCTGCCCAGGCGGGACAAAGGTGGTAAACGGAATCGCATCGGCATCCTTGACGTGGACGTGGGCAATGCGAGCGGCGATGGCATCGTACTGGGCGCGATCGGGCACCACACCGAGGGCGGCGATATTGCCGGGATCCCAGATCAGCTCCAGGGCCGGATCGGCAATGCGCTCCAGGTACCAGGCGGCCTCGCTGCCGCTGCCGATATTGCAGGCGTGCTCGTTCTCAAGACCAAGGATTTTACCCGCATCCTTCGCGATATCGGTGGCCTTGCTGAGGGTGGCCAGGATATCTTCACGCACAGATTCGGGGTCATCCACGCGCCAAAAGCTGAATGCCCGTACCATCGGCGCATCCAGCATATGGGCGATTTCGAGCGATCGCCTCAGTACATCCCAGTGTTCCTCGCGCGATCGCGAGGTGGCGGAGTGAACGTTGCCAACTGGTGACCCATCCTCACCGATATGGGTTTTCAGGAACGGCGAGGCGATATTCACCACTTGAAAGCCGGCATCGGCCAGCATGGTGGCAATCTCGTCGACCCGTGCCTGGGTGTGGTCGACAATCGAGGTGCCATCGATGGAACGCAGTTCCACATCGCTGATCCCGATCTCGGTACACACGGCCAGCGCGTGCGCCAGATCCTCGCTGATCTCGTCGGTGATAACGGCCAATCGGGGCATTGCTTATCCTGCCTGTGGTTTCAACAATCGTTCGCGAATCGACATGACATCGCCACGCAGGGTGGCATCGCGCGCCAGTTCAGCCTCGATCTTGCGAATGCCGTGGAGCACCGTGGTGTGGTCACGCTTTAGTGCCCGGCCGATTTCCTCCAGCGAGATGTCGGCATCCTTGCGCATCAGGTACATGCTCACCTGCCGCGGGAAGGCCACATTGCGTGAGCGCCCTCGTCCCAGAAGTTCCTTCTCTTCAAGGCCGAAGTGGGTACACACCGCAAGAATCACATCGCCATCGGTGATCTGCTGGTTGGCGCGCATCACGCCATCGCTCAGCGCTTCCATCGCCAGTTGCAGGGTGATTGGGCGGTTATAGAGTTGGGCCACCATCAGCAACTTGGTGAGGGCGCCTTCCAGTTCGCGGATATTGGTTTGGTCGCGCCGGGCGATGTATTCCAGCACATCGTCGCTGACATGGGCGTTACGATCCTCGGCCTTGTCCCGCAGAATCGCCGTGCGCATCTCGAAATCGGGACTCTGGACATCGGCCACGAGGCCACCGGCAAAGCGACTGCGCATACGTTCTTCCAGTGCGGCGATGGCACGGGGCGGCTTGTCCGAACTGACAATCACCTGTTTGCCGGCCTGCTGCAGGGCGTTGAAGGTGTGGAAGAATTCTTCCTGCGTGCTTTCCTTGCCGGCGATGAACTGGATATCGTCCACCATCAGCAGGTCAATCGTGCGATAGCGATCGCGGAACTCATCCATGCGCTGGTGGCGAATGGCGTTGATGACGTCGTTCGTAAACATCTCCGAGCTCACATAGAGCACCTGGAGGTTGGGATTGATCTGCAGGGCCTTGTGGCCAATGGCATGAAGCAGATGGGTTTTGCCAAGGCCAACGCCACCGTGCACGAAAAACGGGTTGTACTGCGTGCCTGGTCGCTCGGCGATGGCTCCGGCGGCCGCGTGGGCCATGCGATTGCTGCTGCCCACAACATAGGAGTCGAATGTCAGGTTGGGCTGGAGGTTGCCAAAGCTGCTGGTGAGTTCCCGTTGCTGGTTCTGCGATTGTGGTTTCTCAATCACCGGGCGCGGCCGTTGCGGGCGCACCGGCGCCGGGGTGCCATCGGCGGCAGGGGAGAGCACGAACTCCACCTTCACGCGTCGACCGACGATCTCGGAAAGCGCACGTTCTACATCGGAGGCGAAGCGCGATTGCAGGGTATTCACCGTGAATGGATTTGGCGCCTGGATGGTGGCGATATCGTTCTCGAATCGCTGCATCGTNNATCAGGGCAGTTTGCCACAACTGCGGCAAGCTCATGCTTCCTGCAGCGGCTCCCGGTTCACGGGATGATGTGTCCTGATTCAGGGTGCTCAACGATGGCTTCCTCTCGGCACGACGGCGAAAAACGATCACCACTCGACACGGAATCGCAAGTGGTTAGGCCATGTATCCTACGCCACCCGGGGGAGGAATGGCGACCCCTGTGCGGTATTGGCAAGTTCGGCCAAAACGAACGGAATTCGGGGGAATCGAATCCCCTGAACATTGCGGAGTGATTGCCGCATATCAGTTGTGAACGGTCGCCCACGAGACGGTGACTCTCGGACACGCACCAGTGTCGTGATAAACTGGGCGTGCGCTTACACACCGTGAGCTTCTTCTATATGAATTATCCCTTTCATAGTAACCGAGTTTGATGCCAAATATGATTACGCCCGAGACATTCACGCCCATCATTGAACCCCGCGATCTAGCCGATGTTGCCGACCTTCTTTCGGAGGAGCGAATTGGTCCCCGCGATGGTGAGGGCAAAACCGTGGTTGTCGCCATGAGTGGTGGCGTGGATAGCGCTGTCACCGCGCTGGTGATGCGTGAACGCGGCTACAAGGTGGTGGGGATGAACCTGCGCCTGTTTAGCCCGGAAGATGAAGATCACCGCGCCAATCCCTGTTGCGGTATCCCGGCGATGGACGATGCCCGCAAGACCTGCGCAACGATCGGTGTGCCGTTTTACGCCATCAATATGGAGATGGAATTCGGCGCCAATGTGATCCAGAAGTTTATTGATGAATATGCCGCCGGTCGCACCCCTAACCCGTGCCTGGAGTGCAATCGCCACGTCAAGTTCCAGCACCTGGTGCAGCGTGCCCGGTTGCTGGGGGCCGATTGCCTTGCCACCGGCCATTACGCCCGCATTGAGAAGGGCCAGAACGGCGAACCGCACAAGCTCTACCGCGCCCTCGACGATCGCAAGGACCAGAGCTATGTGCTCTATACCCTGAACCAGGATCAACTCGGCTATATTCAATTCCCGCTGGGTAATCTCACCAAGCCGGAAGTGCGAAGGTTGGCCCATGCATTTGGCTTGCCGGTAGCCGATAAGCCCGAGAGCCAGGAGATTTGCTTTGTTGGCAATCGCTCCTATGCCGATTTCGTTGCCGAGCATCGGCCGGATGTGACGGTGCCGGGCCAGATTGTCACCCGTGAAGGCGAAGTGATCGGGAACCACAAGGGCCTGGTGCATCACACCGTGGGCCAGCGCCGTGGTATCGGCATCCAGGCGCCCAAACCGTACTTCGTGTTGCAGCTCGATACCGAGGCGAACCAACTCATCGTGGGTGGTCGCGAAGATGCCGAGGCCCGCGTTCTGCAGGCAACGGACGTCAGTTTCAATGTCGATGCCTGGCCAACCGGATCGATCGCATGCGACGTAGCCGTGCGCTACCGAGGCACGCCACACGCTGCCATTGTGGAGCCGGCTG
>DJVD01000034.1:10765-10956 GCA_002440805.1 Chloroflexi bacterium UBA6265 | reverse complement strand
ATCGGCCATGACGGATTGCTCTGCGATTGGGGTCTCTTCGTTGCCGGATTCGGCCAGCAAGCGGAACACTGCGAGGGTGACGTGGAGTTCATCCGGATTCGTGATCGCGGGCACCACATCCCGCAGGAACGCGATGGGTACGTTGACACTGGAAACAGACATTAGGCGTCACCCATGCCGAAGGTGTTCCA
>DJVD01000034.1:10200-10702 GCA_002440805.1 Chloroflexi bacterium UBA6265 | reverse complement strand
CCTGCTCAATGGCGCCTGATTCGCGGAGATCAGAGAGCATCGGCCGGTGATCGGCGCGTTGTTCCACTGCGCGAGAAAGTTGCGAAAGCGCAATCACCGGGATATTGAGTTCACGAGCCAGCCCCTTCAGGCCCCGCGAGATCTCCGAGATCTCATTCACGCGCGAATCCTGCCGGCGACCACTCATGAGTTGGAGGTAATCGATGATCAGCAGGTCGAGCCCTTCCTCGGATTGGAGTCGGCGCGCCTTGGAGCGGATGTCCATGACTGTGGCACCAGATCCGTCATCGATGTAGATCGGCGCTTCCGAAAGTCGACCAAAGGCGTTTGAGAGATTCGGCAGCTTGCTCGATGGGAAGCGACGCAGGCGCAAGTCGTGCGAATCGATGCCGGTTTCCGTAGAAAGCAGACGCGTAACCAACTGCTCGGCCGCCATTTCCAGGCTGAAAATCCCGACCTTGCGACGGTTCTGCAGCGCGGCGCCGTAGGCAATGCCGAGTGC
>DJVD01000034.1:0-10193 GCA_002440805.1 Chloroflexi bacterium UBA6265 | reverse complement strand
GTGGTAGCCAGTCGGTACACCGATTGCCTCGGATCGATCATCGCTGAGCAGAAAATCGAACAAACCGCCCAGCACATCCGACATATGTCGGAAGTCCTTGTGGGTACTGTCCTTGGATACGCTTTGGACCGCCTGTTCAGCCATGTCCACGGCTTCGGTGGTATCCAGTTCATCCTGGAAACCGATGCCGACGATCTCCATACCGGCATTGATGAGCCGCCGACGCGTGGCCTCGCGCGTGACCATGCTGGCGTAATACTCGATGTGCACCGAAGTGAACACGCCATTCATCAAGGAAGCCAGGTACGCCTCGCCGCCAACGTCGTCGAGATGCCCCTTGTTGTCGAGGTCATTTGCTACGGTGACGAGATCGGGTGGTTCACGACGGTTATAGAGATCCAGGATCGCCTGGTAAATCTCCTTNNAACGTGGCCGCCACCTTGATCACCGCATCGCGATCGAGCAGCAGGCTTCCGAGCACCGATTGCTCGGCCTCGTAATTGTGTGGTTGTACGCGATCGGGAGCGGAATCCATGCGTTGGCGATCCTCAGGCGAAAGGGAACGTATGAACCCTATTGTAGGGGAACACAGAGGCCGGGACACGTACATGATACGATGCGCCCGGCCTTGCGAATTGTCTGGTTCTTTCGAAACAGGGTTACTCTGCAGCGTCCTCGGTTGCGACGTCGTCAGCGGCCACTTCCGGCTCGCCTTCGGCTTCGGCAGCCGCTTCGCTGGTGATCGTCACCTTCACCGTCGGGCGGAGCTTGCCAACGAGGTGAACCACCACGCTGTGCTCGCCGAGGGTGCGGATTGGCTCGGGGAGAATCACCTTGCGGCGATCGATTTCTTCGCCGATCTTCGCGGCAATCTGCTCTGCGATGTCGGCGGACCCGATGGAGCCGAAGAGTCGGCCACCGTCACCGGCGCGCGCCTCGAAGCTGAGGGCGAGACCATCGATCTTGTCGGCGAGGGACTGCAACTGCTGCTCCTGACGAACAATCTTGCGGTCCTTCACGGCCTGGTTGTGCGCAGCCATTTTCAGCTCACCATCGGTGGCGTAAACGGCCAGGCCCTGCGGTACGAGGAAGTTGCGGGCATAACCACCACTTACGTTCTGCACACTACCGGCTTCACCCAGCTTCTCAACATCTTTACGAAGTACAACCTTCATTGTTTCTACCTTCCAAGTACGTTCATGAGCACATTTTGAGAGACAACACAAACCGCACCGCGATCATCATGGCTCAGCGGTGCACCCCAGGTGCCAGTTCGCATGGAAGTGTAGCCGGTTCGGCAGCCCGGTGCCAGCCTAGCGCCGTTCCAGGAATGTGCCGCTCGCCCATCCGGATCCGTAGCGCGATGTGCTGATGCGATACCACGTCTGCCCGTCGGCATCTTCCGGACCATCTACAACTTCGGCGTACGTGGCGTCCGGCATGACCGCAATCACTTCAGCACCGATAGATGCCTCGGTGCGCAGGTTGAGTTCGCCATCGATAACGCGTACACGTGTGCCGATGCCCAGGCCGCCATCATTACTGGGAGCGAGGAACTGCTTCACCGCCCAGCCGGAGCCAGTGCCAGCCTCCACTTGCACCCACGTATAGGTGTCGGCATTGCGAGTTCCTCCGGTGACCCTGGCGATATCCCCGGACGTTATCTGGGTAATGATGGCATTGTCGGTGCCCGGTGCGGAGCGCACATTCACCGCATCGCCATCGCTGGACGCGACGATTGTGCCGATCGGGAAACCCTGTGCGGCCGGATCTGCCGCACCCTTGCCGAAGTACTGGGCAGAGCTCCAGCCGGTGCCCTCGACGGTTTCGATTTGGTACCAGGTGTGCCCATCAGCCGACCTGGGCCCATCGAGAACCTCGCCGTCCTGGTCTTGCAGGAGCACGGCCACGACCTCGCCTTTGAGGCTGGCGTTGGCCCGCAGGTTCACGGCATCGGTGTTCACGTACACGTTATCGCCGATGGCAAAGGTTCGATCGACGGATCCGCTGCCTTTGGCCGCCAGGAACGAGCCCACACACCAGCCGGTGCTTTCTGCGGTTTCGATCTCATACCACGCGAACTTGTTGGCTATCTCGGGACCTCGCAGGACAATGCCCGCTGCCCCAGTGCCGAGCGTTTGTACGATATCGGCAGCCAGATCGGGTTTCTCCCGCAGGTTGAGCGAATCGGTGTCCACCACAACGCGGTCGCCCTCGGTGAACTCCGGCGGGTCGTCCTCTGTCACCGTCGCGGTATCGAAATACTGTTCTACTGCCCAACCGGTGCCGAGTGCAGTTTGCACCTTGACCCAATTGTAGCCGCGCGCATTCTCGGGTCCGTCAATCACCGTGCCCTTGGTGCCGATCGGAAGGCCGGTAATACGAGTGGCATCCGGTGAAGGATTGACACGCAGGGAAATGCCTTCCGGCTCGATCTGAACCACGGCATCACCGACGCCGTGCCGCGCCGGTGGAGCGATATCGGCTTCGTGGGCAATGTAGCGTTCGGTAATCCAGCCGGTGAGGGCATCGGATTGAACCTTGTACCAGGTGTAGCCGTTGGCGGGCATGGGGCCATCGACAATGCTCACCTCGTTCATGAAGTTGACGCTACCCACAATCGTCCCGCGGAGTGTTGGCTGGTCGCGCAGGTTGATCATGTCCTCTTTGACAAAGAGCGATTCACCAATGGCGAATGCGCCCGCCGGCGCGGCGGCATCGCTGGCGCCAAAGGTGCTTTGGGCAATCCAACCAGTACCGATGGTTCCACGCACTCGGTACCACTGCTGGCCATCAACGGTGGTGGGACCTTCAATTACCTGGAAAATCGACCCCCAGGCTGGGGAAGCGACGATACCCTCGGAGGTGCCGGGCATTTCCCGCAGGTTTGCGGAATCCGCAGTGATGGCCACCACCTGTCCGGGACTATAGGCAGGATCCTGGATGGTTTCCCGTGTACCCACGTGAACCTCCGCAACGGCCTCGCGCAGGTACTCGAGATCGGCATACATGCTGTCGCCGGGGCACGAGCTGTCATTGACATCGCGATGGCCGCAAATGGTGGGGAGATTGGGGGTTTCGTGGAAATCGGATCGGGAGAGTGGATCGAGATAGCGTGCCGCCCAGGCGGTGATCCAGGTGAGGCCGGCCAGCATTTCCGGTGTGGCCGTGGCCACACTATAGGATCCCATCACACAGATGCCGGAGCTGCCGTACGCATACTGGTAGGCATGGCCACCCACAACATTGTCGCCACCCACGCGACCTTCGTAGACGTTGCCCATAAAATCGACCAGGTAGTTGTAGCCTATGTCGCCCCAGCCGCGGGTGATCGCATGGTAGTAGTGAATCGAACGAATTTCAGTCAGGGGATCGCGGAAATTGCTGGTTTCGGAATGATGAATAATGACATGCTCAACGTCCTGGTATTGCGGGATCCACTCGCTGCCACCTCGCTCGGCGCCACCATAGGTGAGATTGGCTCCCCATTCCTCGCGAGAAATGATTGGGGGGCGTTCCAGCGTCGGAATAGGAGACGAAGTTGAGATATCGTCCAGGCCGGGGCCGCCAGTCGCGTCGATGTAGGTAAACGTAAGTCCGGGAACGGTGTGTTCAACTCCATCGGGATCGAGCGCACGATAGCGCACGTAATTCGATTCTTCGGTAAATGCGAGTTGCCCGTACATGCGGTTGTCGCGGTCGGCCGGGCCAGCATCGGTATGCGCGGGCCCCACCAACGTCGGTGCGCTCCAAACCAGGCCATCGATGCTCGTGGCGAGTTCGATGGAGGTATTGGCATCCGATTCCTTTGGCCAGTGGGGAGCAATCGCGTAAAAGGGGAATTCGCTTTCGAATCCCATAGTGCCATTCTGGCCGCCGACGCCTTCCGGCTGCGTCCAGTCCTGTGCCATTGTTGTCACACCCTGGGCAGCGGCTGGCATTTGTAAACTCGGCGCATTGGCGAATGCGGCTGCCGCGCTGAACGCTGCGGACGCTTTCAGGATGGTGCGGCGATCGAATTTGGATTCCGCCAGCCAGCGCGGTGTTTTGGAAAAGTTGGTGTGCTTGCAGGTCCCCACGGGTGGACTCCTCCTGGTGCGGGCGATTCCAGGGCAGGTATCGTAATCCCCATTTCGATACCTGTTCCCAGTCTGGAATCTTGGGTGTACGTACACAATAGCATTGACAGGTAGTCACCGTCAAGCATGCGTACGTTCGCAGAGGATCAGGGAAGTTGCTGGTGGAGGCAGACTCCATACTGCCTCCGCATGCAACCTGTCAGGCCAGGTGCTTTTTCAGGAACTCCATGCTCATTGCCCGCATTTGGGCCCGTTGGGAATTGTCGGCCGACCCGGCGTGGCCACCTTGCATATTCTCGTAGAACCACACATTGGCGATGCCGCGTTCTTGCATGCGCGCAGCCATTTTTCTTGCCTGCACCGGACCGACGCGATCGTCGCTCGTGGCGGTATAGAAAAGCACTGGCGGGTAATCTATTCCTTGGCGGAGGTTGTGGTACGGCGAGAACGTTTGGATGAACGCCCAGTCGGCGGATTCCGGATCGCCATACTCGGCAACCCAACTGGCACCGGCATTGAGGTGTACATAGCGTTTCATATCCAGCAATGGCACGGAACAGACAATGGCTCCGAAAAGCTCCGGGTAGTGGGTGAGCATATTGCCGACCAGTAGGCCGCCGTTGCTCCCTCCCATACAGCCGAGGTGGTCCCGGCTGGTTACGCCACGATTAACGAGATCCTGTGCGACCGCAGCGAAATCTTCATACGCGCGGTGCCTGTTCTCACGCATGGCCGACGTATGCCACTGCGGTCCATATTCACCACCCCCTCGGATATTTGCCACCACATACACACCGCCATCTTCCAGCCATGCGCGACCCGTGGCGGCGTCGTAGGCAGGGGTATGGGAGATTTCGAAGCCGCCGTATCCATAAAGTAGTGTGGGGTTGGCTCCATCCAGCGTNNCGTTTGCCAACCTGAAAATAGGGGACGCGGGTTCCATCGACCGATGTCGCGAAATGCTGGTGCACTGCAAGGGATTCGGCCTCGAACAGGGGCGGGGAGGTCTTGACTATCTCCATGCATGGCTCATCGCCCGCCTCTCCCATGGAGAGTGTGGTTGGCTGGAGAAATCCGGTAGACATCATCCAGAACGCATTGTCGTCATCTTCATCCATAGGGTACACCGATGACGTTTGCAGCCCGGACATCTCGACCTTGCGGTAGTTCCATTCATCCTCGCTTGGCGAAGCGATCAGGATGCTCGATACAACATCGTGGATGAGATTGAGGAGCAGGTAATCGCGGGTCCACCGGGCGGATTGCAGCGCAGTGTGTGCATCTGGTGTAAACACGACTGTGAATTCGCGCGAGCCTGCCATGAACGCGCCGAAGTCGATCGCCAGCAGTGAGCCTGCCGGGTGTACCGTATCTGCGATCGCCCAGTCCGATTTTGGTTCTACGATCAGCCAGTCACGATGGAGGTGCGCCTCGGCATCGGTCGGCAGGTCTAGTGGCACCAGCCGGTCATTCTGCAGCAGGAAATACTGGCGGTTGAAGAAATCGATGGTATCAACGACCAGGTCACGTTCATAGCCCGGTGCATGATCGTGGTAAGCCGAAACGATCATGTGATGTTTGTCGATCGTGTGGATCGTAGCTGCTGCGGCCAACGGTGTGCCACGCGTCCATCGCCGGATCTCCCGTGGGTAGCCCGAAGTGGTGAGGGAATCGTTACCGAAGTCTGTCGACACGAAAACGGTGTCGATATCAATCCAGTCGACATCGGATTTGGCGTAGGGTACGTGGAAGCCGTCGGTAACGAATTCTTTGGTCTGAACATCAAACTCGCGGATGACTACCGCGTCGCCTCCGTCGGGTGAAAGGGATACAAGCGCGCGTGTGTATTGCGGGTAGCACATATCTGCACCGGCAAACACCCACTCCGTACCTTCGTCCTGGCCGAGCGCATCGACATCGAGCAAGGTTTCCCACGTTGGCGCGTCCGATTTATAGCTCTCAAACTGCGTGCGTCGCCAAAGTCCCCGCGGATGATCGGCATCCTGCCAGAAGTTATAGAGCCACTCGCCGTGTTTCGTGACCATCGGTATGCGGTCGTTGGAGTCGTACACCTCCAGCACCCGGGACCTGGTTGTCGCCAGTTTATCGGCATTAAACATGGCGAGCGTTCGCTCGTTCTGCTCCAGCACCCAGGCCCGCTGCTTTTCACCGTGGATATCTTCGAGCCACAAGTACTCATCTGTAGTGACAGGGCGGTCGGGATATTCCTCCAAGATGCTGCTTCCTTTCTTTCCTTGTTGCCTGAATATCGCCTAGACCGCAACCGCGGTCGACATCGACCGCTCGAGTTCGCCAATGACGGTATCCAGCGCCGTCCTCCACGGCACACTCAACTCCGTTGCCTGAATACGAATGGCATTTGGCGTGAACCGCACCGCTGAACCCAGCAACCGCTCGATTTTCGCCTGATCGATGGATTTTGTCTCGATGCCGCGGATGACGAGGACGCGCTCGCGCTCCACAATTGAATCGATACCGAGATCAACGGCCCGAATCCGCAATCGAATTAGTGCCAACAGGTGCTCCACTTCCTCCGGATACGGCCCAAATCGATCCTGGAGTTCGTCGGCCAATTCGTCCACCTGGTCAACTGTGACGACGCTGGCGATGTGACGGTACATGTTCAGGCGGAGTTCGGTATCGCTGATGTAGTCCTCCGGCAGCAACGCAGTGACGGGAAGGTCGAGCGTAACCGGACCCGGCTCAAGCGCTGGCCGGCCGCTGCGCGCTTCCTCCACCGCCTGTGTGAGGAGGCGCATGTAGAGTTCGTATCCCACGGAACCGATGTGGCCGCTCTGTTCGGCTCCCAGGATGTTGCCAGCGCCGCGGATCTCCATATCGCGCATGGCCACGCGCAGGCCCGCACCCAACTCGGTGGCTTCCTGGATCGTCTCGAGTCGCTGTTGGGCAACCTCGCTCAGTGATTTCCACGGCTGGTAGAAGAGATAGGCATAGGCGCGATTGGTCGATCGGCCGACGCGGCCGCGCAGTTGATAGAGTTGGGTGAGCCCGAGCGTATCGGCGTTATCGATGATCATCGTGTTGACATTGCCGATATCAACGCCGCTTTCGATGATCGTGGTGGCGATCAGCACATCAAACTCATGGTTCATGAACTGCATCATCACTTCTTCCAGCACCGCCTCGTCCATCTGTCCATGGCCGATGCCGAAGGTGGCTTCAGGGACGATTTTGCGCAGGTGTTCGGCAAAGGTATCGATATCGTGGACCCGGTTGTGCACCACATACACCTGACCGCCGCGATCCATTTCTCGCTGGATCACTTCCCGTACAGTCTGGTCGTCGAACGGTGTGACGAAGGTGCGGATTGGCAGCCGAGCCTGTGGTGCCGTTTCGATCAGCGAGATATCGCGGATGCCGCTCATCGAGAGGTGAAGCGTGCGGGGAATTGGCGTGGCGCTCATCGAGAGCACATCGACTGACGTTCGTAGCGATTTAAGGAACTCCTTCTGCCGGACGCCGAACCGCTGCTCTTCATCGACAATCACAAGGCCGAGGTCCTTGAACGCCACATCCGATTGCACCAGCCGATGCGTGCCGATGACGATATCTACGCTGCCATCGTTCATGCCCTCCAGCGTTCTTGCCTGCTGCTTTTTCGTGCGCAGGCGGCTCATCATCTGCACATTTACCGGGAACGCTGCCATCCGCTGTCGGAACGTTTGGTAATGTTGCAGCGCTAGAATTGTGGTGGGCACCAGGACCGCCACCTGTTTGCCGGCATTCACCGCCTTGAACGCGGCCCGAATGGCGACCTCTGTTTTGCCGAAACCCACATCGCCGGCAACTAGCCGATCCATCGGTCGATACGTTTCCATATCGGCCTTCACGGCGTTGATGGCCGCCATCTGATCCACCGTCTCGGTGAACGGGAAACTCTCGGCGAGTTCGTGATCCCATCGCGAATCCGGAGGGAACTGGTATCCGGCGCCAGCCTGGCGGATGGCATAAAGCTGGATCAGTTCATAGGCCATATCCCGCACGGCCTTGCGAACTTTGCGCTTGGTACGCACCCAATCGCCCGAGCCCAGCTTGTTGAGCTGTGGCTGCAGTTTGCCACCGCTCGAATAGCGGGTGACGCGATCGCTCTGGTCCACCGGCACGTAAAGACGATCATTGCCCTGGTATTCCAGCAACAGGTACTCGCGCTCCATACCGTTGTATTCCATCCGCACCAGGCCGCCATAGCGAGCGATACCGTGGTCGACATGCACCACATGCTCGCCCTCTTCCAGGCTGGCGGCGAAGGCGCGGCTTTCGCTGGCGGTGCGACGACCGGGAAGTGACCGGGGCTGCTTGCGGTGACCGAAGATCTCGAAATCCGTGATCACTGCGATTTTGCCGCGCTGCCATACCCAGCCCGCAGTGAGATCGCTCGGCACAACCTCGACCGACCCGGCTGGAAGTGGCGTTGCATCGGCCGTGTTGAGGTCCGGACGCCTGGCTTCCACCTTGTGGTCGCCCAGCACCTCGGTGATGCGGTTCACCTGATCAGTAGCGATTGTGATCCGCCAACCACGTTGAAGCTTGCCGCGAACGTCCGCCACCAGCTCCTGGATATCGCCACCGTATAACGGTGGATCGGAGAGTGTGCTCAATGCGTGGGTGGATTCTTCGGATGCCTCTACGGCAGCACCGAGCATCAAGGTAGGGATGCTCGCCAATTTCGCTCGGATGGTTCCCGCATCCTGATACGGGATTGCGAGTAATGCCGGCAGTTCGCCACTGCCGACAAATGTGCGTTGCAGTTCGTCGGCCTGTTGCTGCACCTGGTCGAGGGCGAGATCGATACTGCCCGGTTGATCGAGCACCAAAAGCGTTTTGCGAGGCAGGTGATCGAGGAGCGTCGATCGTTTCGGCACGAGGTACCCCGCAAACAGATCGACCGACGCAGGCACAATGCCTTGCTGCATGTGGTCGATCATCCGCAGCCATTCGGTACGTACCTCGGGGCGTAGGGATGTGATGTCCGTGGTCTTGAGTTGCTCCGCCACACGTGGTAGTTCCCAGATCGGTAATTCCATAGGAGGCAGCACGCGGATCCGATTGAGCTTTCCTGTGCTGCGCTGGGTGTGAACGCTGAAATAGCGGATCGATTCCACTTCGTCACCGAAGAAATCGATGCGAATGGGGTTTTCGAAGCCGGGCGGATAGATATCGATAATACTGCCCCGGCGTGCGACCGTTCCGGGTTCCTGCACCATCGGCGCAATCTGGTATCCAACTCGGCTGGCCCATTGCACGATGCTATCCATGCGCACCTGCTCGCCGACCTTGAGCTCGAGCGAATGGGCCCGAAGCTCTTCTGGTCCCATCAGCAATTGCATCAGGGCTTGAACGGGGGCGACGATGATGCGCGGATTCGATTGCTTAAAGCCGAACTGGGCAAGCGCGCGGGTGCGTTCGACGCTGGCATCGAGATCAACTGGCAGCTGTTCCCACGGCAAGGCATCGGGCGCGATCCAGCGCTCCAGGGTTGCCTCGGGCGGCAAATACTCGCGAAGGGCACCGACCAGCAGATTGGCCCTGTCCCGTCGGGAAGTGATTACCAGCGTCGTACCTCCGTGATCCATTGCCGCTATCGCCGCCAGCAGTGGGCGGGCCGCATCGGGCATATCTACCAGGCTGGCGCGCTCGCCCTCGGCAATGCTGACCAGCGCAGATCTCAGCGCGGCGGTGTTCTTGACGTGATCGATTGTGTAGCTGAGTGGCATGGTCACCTCACCAGGGCAGGCACGCGTTGTGCCGGCGCGGGGCATATCCCCGGCCGTTTACGTTCCGATATTGTACCGCCCCCAGGCAAGAGGGCCGGCCTCGCGGTCGACCCTCTCGTTACGCTGATTTGAACTGGTTTCGCTACACCGGGTCGATCTGGGCGCGTTGGAGCTTGCCGCTGAAATCGATGTAGAGCGACTGCCACTCGGTGTAGAAATCGAGCGCCGCCGTCCCGGCTTCGCGGTGTCCGTTCCCGGTGCTCTTGGTGCCGCCGAACGGCAGGTGAATCTCGGCACCTGTGGTGCCAGCATTCACGTAGAGGATACCGGTGTAGATATCGCGCATGGCGCGGAAGGC
>DJVD01000130.1:9272-9906 GCA_002440805.1 Chloroflexi bacterium UBA6265 | reverse complement strand
GGCGCAGGGGTCGGTGTTGATGATTCACGTTTGGCGTACATTGCCGCTCGCCACCGTGATCCTGCTGGGCGGGCTGACCTCGATTCCGCACGAGATCAATGAGGCCGCCGATATCGACGGGGCCGGTTTCTTTCGCAAGCTGTTCATGATCCGCCTGCCGCTGCTGCTGCCGATCATGGCCATCGCCATGCTATTCAGCATGATCTTCACCTTTACCGATCTCACGGTATCGCTGGTGCTCACGCGGGGCGGCCCGGTGAACGATACCCAAATGGTTTCCAGCTGGGCGTATTTCAAGGGCATCCAGGGCGGTAACCTCGCCCAGGGCGCGGCCATCGCGCTGTTCATGATGCCGGTACTGATCGCCTTCGCGTTCGCCATGATGCGGCTTGCTGGCCGCGGATCGAGGAAATAGCATGTCGGAACCCGTCGAAGGCGCAACCGCCTATCGCGTTAAACGCATTGCCGGCAGGGGACTGCTGTACTCGGTAGCCACCGCGTTCGCCGTGTTCGCCGCCTTGCCGTTTGCGTGGATGGTGCTCACCGTCTTCAAGACCAACGAGGATCTCTACAATCCGCGCAACAATCCGTTCCTGTACAACGAACCACCCACCATGGACAACCTGGACCTGCT
>DJVD01000130.1:8666-9242 GCA_002440805.1 Chloroflexi bacterium UBA6265 | reverse complement strand
GCCTATAGCCTGGTGCGACTGGCCTCGCGTTGGGGGGAGAGCCTGGGGATGATGATTTTCCTCGTCTACATGGTGCCGCCGACGCTGCTGTTTATCCCGATGACCGGCATCATTGCCGACCTCGGCCTGCAGAACAACAAGTTCGCGATGGTGGTGGTGTATCCCACGTTCACCATTCCGTTCTGCACGTGGTTGTTGATGGGCTTCCTGCGCAGTTTCCCCTGGGAGATTGAAGAGCAGGCACTGATTGATGGCTACACCCGGTTGCAGGCGATCTGGAAAACGGTGATCCCCATCCTGATGCCGGGCATCCTCACCGTGATTATCTTTACCTTCACCCTGTGCATGCACGAGTTCGTCTATTCGCTGGCCTTCGTGCAAAGCTCGTCGGACAAGACGATCAGCGTCGGTGTATTCACCGAGCTGATCCGGGGTGATGCCTACTTCTGGCAGGCGTTGATGGCGGCAACCGCCGTAATCGCGTTCCCCGTGGCCTTCATTTACAACCTCTTCCTCGATCGATTCGTCAAGGGATTCACGATGGGTGCGGTCAAGGGCTAGATACCATCTTGCCAG
>DJVD01000130.1:2075-8544 GCA_002440805.1 Chloroflexi bacterium UBA6265 | reverse complement strand
GATGTGGAGCCATGGGAGCGCCCGGTTGCGGCCGTCTTCCCGCGCGAGGGCGACCCCTTCCTGGTAATGAACGAGCTCAGCACGAATCACCTCAAATTCGCCGAAGAGCGCAAGACGCTCTATGTCACCGACTACACCATCTATCGAGAGCACCTCACCAATGTGAATCGCACCTGGACGCGAGATCAGTTCGGTGAGGTCATCGCCACTCGCCTTGGCGACCTCGGTATTTTCCGCGGCACTATCGCCGTCGAAGGTGGCCCCCATCCGCTGATGCGTATCGCCATGCCAGGGATGGCCTGGGCCGATGCCACCCGTTACCTCATTGCCATGCGCGAAGTGAAATATCCTGAAGAACTGCAGATCATGCGCGAAGCCGCCAAGCTCAGCGACTGGGGGCAGGACAAGTACATGGAACTGCTGAAGCCAGGCGCACTGGTGAAGGCATACGATTTCGAAATCGCTGCCCTGATGATGCAGGAGGGGGCCAAGCGCTTCCCCAACGATCGGGTGGAGATTCGGTTGTGGTCGTCGGGAGGCAAATGGTCGTCGGCACCGCATGGTTCCGGCGCTGAAGCGTCCGAAGCCTTCGAAGTGGGCACCGGTGTGGTGAACATCATCATCGTGCGCCTCAACGGCCTGGTGGTGGAGAACGAGCGCACCCTCTTTGTTGGCAAGCCGAAATCCGACGTGCAGGTGCGCGCCTTCGAGGCGGCTACCGAAGCCTGCGAGGCGGCGGCTGCCCAGATGATTGCCGGGAACACCGTGTCCAGTGCCGATGCCGCCGCTACGGCGGTGTACGACAAAGCCGGATTTGCCGAGTACATCAATCACCGTACGGGCCATGGCCTTGGTATTGGCGGCCACGAGTTCCCGGACGATATGCCGGTGAATCATCGGGCCTTCAAGGAAAACGAAGTCTATTCATCGGAACCGGGCATTTACATCTACGGTGTTGGCGGATTCCGCCACGACGATACGGTGATCGTCGGCGCGAAATCGCCGGAGATCATTACAAAGCGTTCCAAAAAACTCGACGATCAGATCGTGCCGGTGTAGCTGGCTGGGTGCACGCGGCAATGTGAAACCAATGGGTGGAGAGAACTCTCTCCACCCATCCTGTTTTTCAGGCACCTTCTCCCAATTTCCTGCAGGATTGGCCCGGACCGGCCCGGGGATATACCATTGCCGGAAACCCGGTTTTCGGCCGGCTTCCACCGTTGATAACCGGATACACGAAAGAAAGTCCCTTTCATGCGTCGCACCGTCTCCTCGCCCGTTGCCATCTCAATTGCCTTTCTGCTGCGCGGGTTTGTCCAGGGGAGCTGGTATCCACGGATCCCCGGCGCAGTGAGCGATGTGAACGTGAATCCGGCACAGTTGGGTGTGATCTTCTTTATCTATGCCCTGGGCAATATCGTCGCCTTCACCGTTGCTGCCAGGCTGATTGCCCGCATGGGGTCGGCGCACACACAGATGGTGTTCGCCCTGCCATTCGCGCTGATCGTCGCGGCGCTCAGCCTGGCTGAGGGCACCGTGAGTTTCGCCATTGGCATGTTTGTGTTCGGTCTGTTCACTGGTGGGTTCGACCTGAGCACGTCGGTGCAGGGGGCGGTGGTGGAACGCCGTACCCATCGACCGCTCATTTCCGCCCTGTACGGGTTCTTCAGTGTGGGCGCCCTGTCCGGTGCCTTCACCAGTGGCTTCCTCGCCCAGGCCGGTGTGGATATCGCGCTGCAGTTTGGCATTATTGGGCTCATCGCCATCCCGATCATCCTCATCATCACCACGCCAAACATGCAGGCGGATGACGTTGTGCCCATCGGCCGAACGGCTCCACGCAAGCGATTTCCCTTGCCGTCGTTGCCCCCGAAAATGCTACTGCCGCTTGGGCTCACCATCGTTTGTATTGCCTTGGGAGAGGAAACGATCAACAACTGGGCTGCCATCTACCTGCGCGATCACCTCGATGCCGCGCCAGCCATAGCCAGCGCGGCCTACACCGCGTTTGCCATCGCCACCGCCCTTGGTCGGCTGGCCGGCGATAGCGTCATCCTCCGCCTGGGCATTGATCGCACCCTCATTTCCGGTTCCCTGATGGCCGCATTGGGTCTTGGCTTTGGCATGGTGATCAACCAGCCCTGGGCCATCATCTCCGGCTACACGCTGATGGGCCTTGGTTTGGCGGTCGTGGTACCGGTAACCTACCGCCGCGCTAACCAGGTGCCGGGAGTGGCACCTGCCCAGGCGGTGGCGACGGTGGCCAGCATCGGTTTTCTTGGCTTTCTCGTGGGCCCGTTGCTCATTGGTGCCATTGCCGATCTCACCTCTTTGCGGACGGCGATTATGGCTGTCTCCGTAGTGTTGCTTGGCATCTCGGTTCTGACCAAACTCAACCCCGCGCCTGCCGCATCGTCCACCTACGCACCTGCCCGCAATATCGCGACACGATAAGGAGAACCCGTATGACATCCCTAACTGTGCCCGTCCCGGATTCGAAGCCCACATTTGCCGGAATCGATCGCTGTGACGACCTGCACGCGCTCGACGCGGAGATCGCGATCATCGGCGTGCCGTACGGCGTGGTGTACCCGTCGTATACCGATCGGCCGCCATTCTCCGAGGGAGCCAGCGCGATTCGCGAGCATTCGGGCAAGTTCGGCAAGTTCCGCGATCACTACGATGCCGATCTCGGCGGCACCATTCTTAACGATCGCCCGATTCGAATGGTGGATTGCGGCGACGTTGATGGATCGGCCGATGATGGCCCCGGCAATCACGCCCGCATTGAAGAAGCCGTGCGGCTGATTCGCAGCAGGGGAGCAGTGGCGATCACGATCGGTGGCAACGATTCCAACTCGACGCCGGTAATGCGGGGCCTCGATGCGAGTAGCGACGTCTCGTTGGTGCATTTCGATGCCCACCTCGATTTTCGCGATGAGGTAGAGGGCTTGCGGAACGGCTGGAGCAGTTCGATTCGCCGGGCCTCCGAGATGGATCATATGGGACATGCCATCCAGATGGGGCTTCGTGGCCTCGGCAGTGCCCGCCCCGACGATTATCGCGATGCCCTCGCGAACGGGAATACGCTGATTAAGGCGCGAGAGATTTATGATCGTGGCAGTCGCGAGATCGGGGAAACTTTGCCAGCGATGAAGGATATCTATGTCGCCTTCGATGCTGATGTGATGGATTTGGGGATTGCTCCCGGTGCAGGCGCGCCTTCCTTCGGCGGCCTGACCTATTGGCAGGCAACCGATTTGCTGCAGGCAACGGCCCAACGCGGCAATATCATTGCTGCCAACTTCTCGTCGTTCGTTCCCGGGCTCGATCCGCGGGGACTCACCCCCATGCTGATGGCGCAACTGATGATCAACATGATTGCCGCCATGGCGCGGTCTGCACAGTTCGCACATATCTAATGAAGGAACACCGCGCCCGGCTTGCCATATCCATCATCTTTTTGCTCAACGGACTCACGCTTTCGGCGTGGGTGAGTCGCGTGCCGGCCATTGTCGACAAGCTCGGTATGAGTACCGGCAGTGTGGGCACGGTGATGATGGGTATGGCCGTGGGCGCGTTCATTTCGTTCCCAATCACCGGCAAACTGATCGATTCCGTCGGTTCGGCGCGCACCACGACCGCCTTTGGGCTGCTCTTCTTTGGATCGCTGCCGGTATTGGCGCTGTCACCCAACCCCTGGTTACTGATGGCGGCGCTGGTGCTGTTCGGCATCGGGAATGGCGGACTCGATTTAGCGATGAATGCGCAGGGAATTGAGATCGAAGCCCGCGGCGTGCGCAGCATCATCAATTCGTTGCACGGGTTTTTTAGCCTGGGTGGGTTTCTCGGGGCGGGGATCGGCGCATTCATGGCGTGGCAGGATCTGGTGCCGATTACGCATTTCGGGATCATCGCGACGATTAATGTAGCGGCACTTGTGCTGCTGCAACGGTTCCTGTTACCCGACCTGACCAGCAACAAGAGTGACGAACCCGCGCCGTTTTTCTCATTTCCGCATCGGTCGCTGTGGATACTCGGCATCATCGCCCTCTGCACCGCCGTGGGGGAGGGCGCGATGAATAGCTGGAGTGCCCTGTACCTGAACCAGCATTTGGGCACATCGGAGGATGTGGCCGCATTGGGGTACGCCACCTTCAGCCTCGCTATGCTCACCGGTCGATTTAGCGGTGATCGCTTTGTCAGCGCCTGGGGACCAGCCAAGTTGATCCGCCGCAGCGGATCGCTGGCAGCCATCGGACTTGGGGTGGCCACGCTCATCGACCAGCCGTGGAGCATGCTGGTGGGATTTGTCTTCGTCGGATTGGGGCTCTCGGTGGTGTATCCGCTGGTTTTTTCGGCGGCGGGCAATCATCCCACCCTGCCACGGGGGCAAGCCGTGGCCGGTACCGCCACGGTGGGCTACACCGGGTTCCTCGCGGGGCCGCCGATTCTGGGCTGGGTAGCGCAGGGCACATCCATGCGCAGCATCATGATTATCGTCACCATCCTGTGCGCTGCCGCCGCGATCCTCGCCCCGGCCACCGGCAAGTTTGCTCGCCCTAAAGGGTGAAATCGAGCGCCAGGATGATCACGCCGATTCCGGCGGTGATGATACTCGCTCGCTTCGCTTTGCTGGTTGCATCGGGGCTGCTATACCAGATGTAGGCACCGCCCAGCAGGATCAGCAACTCCAGGATCATGGCCACCACGGGCGCATCCCACAGGCCGAGTCCCACGCGCGGCGTGGTGCCGGCGTTGCCGGGGGCGATCGGCATATCCAGGCGATGCACAATTAGATCGAGGAACCAGTGGCTAAACACCACGGCGCTCAGCACAAACGCGCCCCGGGCTCCCCACCAGCGGGTACACAGGATCAGCACAACCACGCAGAGCAGCAGCGTGCCGAAAAACGAATGCGACCAATCGACATTGAACGCCATCTCCCCGTAGCCACCATCGGTGCCCTCCAGGGCAGTGGTCTCCTCCACACCCAGCGCCCAGAAGATAGCGAAGAGGATATCCAGCGCAAAGCTGGCGACCATCAGTGCCCATAACGGCACATTCGGTGCCCATCGCTTCGCGCCCGCGGCCGCGCCAATATGACCTGCAATCATTGTTCTGCCAAACTCCTGGTTCAGGCGATAGTGGATCGCCTTCGTATACTTGAGATATGGTACGTGACCCGGCGACCATTCGCCGCCCAACGCGACAATGTGCCTGAGAATAGTGGATACCCATGCAGATCGTGCCCGTAACAACATTGGAAGAGATTGAGCATGCCCTGCTTTCGCGGCAAATTGCCGATACGCTCTCCGAACTGGCGATTCTGCAGCGTGAGTTGGAACCACTGGAGCGTGCCTTTGCTGCGTTCGAGCAGAAGGTAGCCCGGCAATCGGCGGCCATCACTGCCGAACGCGACCGCCTGCGCCTCATCTGCGCCGAGATTGAGCGCTTCACCTCTCGCCTGCATGCTCGCCTGATGGCCGATCCGGATGGGATGATGAGCTCGGTCTTTACCCCCGACGAATTGCGCTATATCGGCGATCTCTTTGGTATCGATATGTCGACGGAGGTGGTGGATCCAGCGTCGCGTGCAACAACATCGGAAAGAGGATGGGAATGGGCGGATGCCAGCGACACATCACGCCACGAAACCACCCGATCCAATGGGAACCACCCCGACCTGGCGGAGTTACGCAGCCTCTACCGCCAGTTGGCCCGTACATTTCACCCCGATCTCACCACCGATCCGGCTGAGCGCCATGTCCGCCAGGAGATGATGTTGCGCATCAATACCGCCTGGGACCTGCGCGATGCGCGCGCCATGCAGGCGATTCGTGATGATGTGTATGATCTGCTCGCTGGTAGCCTTATGAGTGCGGGAGCCTACCGGCTGGCATGGAAGCGTCGCGAGTTGGCGCAACTGCAGCAAGCGTGCCAAACCTGCCGCGGGCGAATAGAAGCACTTCGGTACAGCAAAACGATCACCCTCTGGCACGATGCCACGCTNNGCCCATCGCGCCTGATACCGAACTTCGGTAAAAAGAAGAAATCGTGAAAACACTTCGGTAAACACTTCGGTAAAAATACCCTTAATTGAATTGAATACTGTTCCACAATGCCCTATTATCACCACAAGGTTCATTGACATAGGAATTGCCGCTTTAGTAGCTCAACGAGTTACTACAGAGGTTCATGGCTCAACAGCGCAGCAAAGCGACACAAAAGCAGCCGTAACGTTGTAAAAGAGCCAGAACAGGTGATTATATGGGACGGTCGACACCGCTCATGGACAGAAGGCCGATATGCGTCAACCACTACAGACGTGGAGCTACGTATGTTCATTTCGGTTTAATAGCGTTGTTTGAACCACATAAAATTGCCGACAAATCTATGTCAACTGGAAATGTTGTTGAGTAGCAGATGGAAACCAGCCTCCAGCTACGGCAAGACAAGAAATGTCAGG
>DJVD01000130.1:0-1996 GCA_002440805.1 Chloroflexi bacterium UBA6265 | reverse complement strand
GAAGTGACGTACAACACTGAAGGCGACGCTGGCGCTGCCCAGATCGTTGATGTGGACGGCGATGGCATTGCCGATGACGCTGATAACTGTCCTGCCGTGGCCAATGCCGGCCAGGAAGACGTTGATGGCGACGGTATCGGCGATGCCTGCGATCCCCTCAATGATCTCGATCGCGACGGTGATGGTGTTGCCAACAGTGCAGACAACTGCCCCGATCTTGCCAATGCCGATCAGGCCGATGTCGATCTCGATGGCGTTGGCGATGCCTGCGATCCACTGATTGATAACGACGGCGATGGCGTGGCCAACGCTGTTGATAACTGCGTCAGCGTGTCCAATGCCGACCAGACCGATCTCGACCGCGACCTGGTTGGTGACGTATGCGACAACTTCGTTGATCGCGATGGCGATGGAATCGCCGATGCCGTGGATGCATGCCCTGATGCCGCTGCGGTGACTGACGCTGATGGCAATGGCTGCGAAGACCCGGCTCCAGCCCCGACGCAGGCTCCCGCTCCTACTGCGGTGCCCACCGATGCGCCTGTTCCAACAGCTGTTCCGACCCAGGCTCCCGCGCCAACAGCTGTCCCGACGGAGGCCCCCAAGCCAACCGAAACCGCTGCCCCGACAGTTGCGCCCGCACCCACCGTCGCTCCAAAGAAGAATGACAAGGATGCGACGGCCAGCAAGCTGATCCAGCCGATGGCATCATTGACCCTGCTCTCGGGCTCCAACCTTCAGGGTTACGACCCAGTCGACGACGCGTGGAGAGAATCCCTGGGTGGCAATCACCTGACCTGCGGTTCATTCGTAAATTACCGGGTCATCGGCACTTCTGCGGCTGGTACTAACACTTACACGTTCACCGTGCAATTTGCCAAACAGTCCACAGGCAACGGCCTCGCGAGTTTTACCTCTGCAAACGCCGTAAGTGTTGATGGCGGAACTTTCGTTGGCACGCCGACGGTAACAGAAACCAGTACCGCTTTCCTGGTAACGGTCACGGTTGAAACGACCGGCGCGGGAACGGTCCAGGTGTTCTACCAAGCATTCATGACGTGCAATGGTGTCCCGAATGGCAACCTTCAGGCAGGAATGGCGACCGGTGGCACTGACACTGTGCCGGTGATGTTCGGTGGCCAGGCAGTCGTGTACGCTGTGCTGCCAACCATCACCGTCGTCCAGGCCCAGTGCGTCGATGGCGCAGTGACCACGCCTAGCATTAGCTGGAGTGGAGGGACGGGCATTGCCAGCACCTTCACATCACCTTCCAGCTACACGGATGGTGACACCGTCCAGGTGCGTGTGTTGCTCTCGCCAGGTTATACGCTGCCCAGTCCGATTACGGCTGGATGGGTAGCGAACACCTCTACTACCGATACAACCTGGAGCGCCCAGTACCAGGTTGTGCTCACGGACGTCAACTGCACAGGTTCCACACTGCCAACATTCACCTCAACGCCAGCTGTTTGTACTGCCGGAGCGGTGGGTAATGCGTCGTTCTCCTGGACCGCCGGTACTGGCATTTCCGTCTCGGCTTCGGTCGATGGTGGTGCTGCAGTCACCACGAGCCCGATCTCGTTGAGTGGCACCGCTGCCCACAGCATCGTCGTGACCCTGACGCTACAGAGCGGATACGCCTGGCCTGCCACCATGACGGGCTGGACCGTCACCGGGACAACCGCGACGCAGACGTTCAACATTGCGGCCGTTGAGTGCCTCGATGTAACGATGCCGACCTTCACGCCAACGCCTGCGGTTTGTACGGCGGGTGCCGTTGGCAACGCCAGCTTTAGCTGGACCGCCCCGACCGGCGTGACTGTCTCGGCCTCCGTCGATGGCGGCGCGGCGATTACGACCAGCCCGATCTCGTTGAGTGGCACCGCTGCGCACAGCATCGTCGTCACCCTGAGTTTGGTTGAAGGTTATGAGTGGCCCGCCACGATGACGGGGTGGACGGTTACCGGTACCACCGCAACCCAGACATTCAATATCG
>DJVD01000227.1:4426-7666 GCA_002440805.1 Chloroflexi bacterium UBA6265 | reverse complement strand
CCCTTGACTTCGCCCTTGGTGAACTGTTCCACGTAGTGGGCATTGACGCGGGCAGCGCGCTCGAGCAGACGGCTGTGAAGGTAGAACACATCACCCGGGTAGGCTTCGCGGCCCGGTGGGCGACGAACCAACAGCGATACCTGGCGATAGGCCTGGGCATGCTTGGTGAGATCGTCGTACACCACCAGGGCGTCACCGCCCGCTTCCATGAACTCTTCGCCCATGGCGGTACCAGCGAATGGGGCGATGTACTGCATCGGGGCCGGATCGGATGCGGAAGCAACCACCACAATGGTGTTCGACATCGCGCCGTTGTCTTCCAGGATCTGCACGATCTGGGCAACCTGCGCGCGGCGCAGACCAATGGCAACGTAGATGCACTTCACACCGCTATCGCGCTGGTTGATGATGGCATCGACGGCCACGGTGGATTTACCGGTTTGGCGGTCACCGAGAATCAACTGCCGCTGACCACGACCAATAGCGGTCATGGCATCGATAGCCTTGGTGCCGGTCTGGAGTGGGGTATCCACATCCTGGCGCTTGATCACACCCGGGGCAATCCGCTCGATTGGGCGGGTCTTGTCCGTGATGATGGGGCCCTTGCCGTCAATCGGCTGGCCAAGCGCGTTTACCACGCGGCCAAGCAGGGCATCGCCCACGGGCACGGAAGCGACGGCGCCAGTGGTGCGCACTTCATCGCCTTCTTCAATGCCGGTGTACTCGCCCATGACGATAACGGAAACAACATCTTCTTCGAGGTTCAATACGAGCCCGAAGATGCCATCCTTGGTGAACTCTACGAGCTCACTCTGCATGGCCTGGCTCAAACCGTGGACGGTGGCAACACCATCACCCACGCTAATTACCTGGCCAACATTTGATACGGAGGCCGTATCAGAGAATCCCTGGATCTGCTGCTTGAGCAGATCACTGATTTCGGTCGCACGTACCGCCATGATCGCTCCGTTCTGCCTCGGCTNNCGAACGGTGTTCATTGACGCCCGCAGGCGTCGTAATTGATTCAACACACTTCCATCGATGACCTGATCACCGATGCGCGCCACGATGCCGCCGATGATGTCGGCATCGGTATGCAGGCGTAGCTCAACATCCTTGCCCACAATGCCCTTCAGCCGCTCGCGTACGAGTTGTTCACCGGCATCGTCGAGCGCATCCGCAGTGGTGACATCGATCATCACAATACCCTTGTGTGCCAGCGCTGCCTCATCAAAGAGGTCGGCGATATCGGGCAACAGGCGGAGCCGACGTCGTTCAATCAACATGCGGAGCAAGGTGCGAGCTTCGGGCTGGGCATCGGCCACTACCGTGTTGGCGGTTGCAAGCTTTTGCTCATCCTGCACTGCCGGACTTTCGAAGTAGCTGAGTACTTCGGGATCCGATGCAATTGCGGTCAGTGTGTTCAGGTCCCGCTGCCAGGCGTCAAACGTATTCGATTCCTGGGCGATCTCTGTCAGCGCCTGTACATAGCGCCGTGCTGCACTGCTAGCCATTGCACATCCTTGCGAACCCGGTGCATGGCACCTGGGTAGACCGTTTTGAGACTCTTGCAGGGAACAAGGCAGAATCCGCCAGGCGGAATCTGCCTTCGTTCGACACCGACTTACTGCTGAACGTTGGCGCTCTCATTGAGTGTTTTCTCAATAAGTTCGCGCTGGTCGTCGGCGCTGATTTCCTTGCGGAGAATCTTGCCGGCGGCGTTCACAGCCAAATCGGCAACCTCCATGCGCAGCTGCTGCCGGGCCTGGGCGGTTTCCTGTCGGAGCGTATCCTTCGCGCGGGTGAGGAACTCCTCCGCGCTATGCGAAGCCTGCTCGTTAGCGCGGTTCACAATCTGCTCGGCGTTACCGCGAGCAGTGGTGAGAAGCTCTTGCGCCTCACGACGAGCCTGCGCCATCACTTCCTCATTCTTCGTTGCACTTTCGCGCAACTCCTGCTGCATGCGCTCGGCCGCCATCAGGCTTTCGCCGATTTTGTCCTGGCGCGAATCCAGCACTTTCACGATCGGTCCGACCGCGAAGCGCCACAGCAGGTAAATGAAGACGAGGAATGCAACCAACTGGACGGCGAAATTCCATCCATTGATTCCTAATTCACCCATGCTCGTCCTCCTTCTACTGGAGAGGAGCGTCGACACACCTGAGTGCCGACGCGGCCCAATCCTGAAACTAGAGAACGATCGCGATGATGATAGCGATAACGAATGCGTAGATGGCCACGGCTTCTGCAAGAGCAGCACCGATGATCATCGAGGTCTGGATCTGACCAGCGGCCTCCGGATTGCGGCCGATGGCCTCCATGGCACCACGAACGGCCATACCAATACCGATTGCCGGGCCAAGACCACCAACACCAATGGCGATAGCGGAACCAATTGCCTTGGCGGCGTCTACACCCTCAGGACCAACCATTGAACCAAACACGGGCACATCCTCCTGATAAATCGACGGTGGCAAGCAGTGCCCCGTCCTGTGTCTTTTGGGTGTCGGAACTCCGCACCACTAATCCAAGAAACCTCTCGGTTTCGAACCCAACTACCCGATCATTCAGGCAGTGAACTCGCAAATGTTAATCGCCCGCGACGACTGGATCGCCAGCCTCGGCGTGGGCATCGTGTGCATGGGCATCGCCATGCTCCTCATCATGATCACCATGGCCGGCAGCCAGAAAGATATAGATGAGGGTAAGGAGGGCGAAGACCAACGCCTGGATAGTGCCAAACAGCGTTTCCAGACCGAGGAACATCACCGGGAAGAGCAACGGGATAACGGCGATCTTGATGGAGTTGGCAATGGCGTACGCCACACCAAGCAACACTTCACCGGCAAACACATTGCCGAAGAGACGAGCTGACAGCGAAATGATGCGGCTGAGCTCAGAGATGACTTCAATTGGGAAGATGAATGCCGGATTGGCCATGTGCTTGAGTCGACCACGAACACCATGAGCGCGCACACCAAAGATCTGCACGGACATAAAGGTAATGGTGCTCAGCGCCAGGGTCATGTTGAGGTCGGCTGTGGGCGGACGCATGATCGGCACGTGAACTGTGTCACCGTGGCCCTCTTCGGCGGCTGCTTCGGCAGGCTCTTCATCGGCAGCGTTTACGGCTGTATCGGCAACGGCATGCTCTTCGGTATCGGCAACAGCTTCTGCCTCGTGGCTGGCTTCGGCTTCCTTATTGACGTAGATACTGCCAACGCCCGGAAGCAGGCCGGT
>DJVD01000227.1:0-4313 GCA_002440805.1 Chloroflexi bacterium UBA6265 | reverse complement strand
CGGGGATCATGGGTGATTTTGCGGGCTGCAAAACTGAAGACGAGGATGATGAGGGTCATCACGACGATCATCATGAAGAAGCTGTTGGTTATCGGAACCGGACCAATTTTGAAGAGCGTTTCCGCACCAAGTTCAATATGGGGTTTCTCCATGTTGTGTGAACGCCTCTCTTCAGGACCGTGATGTGCCTGCTCTTCCGTGAGCCGGCAACGCCGTCATATCTCTGTTCGGGAGTAAGTGTAGCGAACGCTATTTCCGGCCGGAGAGCTTCTTGCCCAAGGGGCCGTTTTCCTTGTGCTTTTGGCTTGCCAATACCAATTCGTACAACTGATATCCGGCGGCTATCAGGCCCAGAAACAGGCCGATAAGCGACCACAAGGGGGCGGTATCGAACTTTGTATCCAGCCATACACCGCCGCCTGCCAGAACCGCCAGGGAAACGGCAGTGCCAAACCCTAACGTGGCAGCAACGCCGATTGATTGGTAATCGCGTCCGGATTTATCCGGATCGAAATCGGTACTCAATTCCCTACCCTTTGGGCAACACACAACCGGGGCTCCGTGTTGCTCCTTGTAGGGGATTGTAGCAGCAAAAGCATCTGTGATCAAAATCACAAGCAGGCCAGTACTGGTCGGTGCCGTCAATGAGCGCCCGGCCGCCTACAGCAGCACAAAGCCCTTGCCAAGCGGATCCGATGGATCGATGAAGAACTGATGCATCCCCGTTATCTGGCCGCGACCGGCAATCTCGGGAATAATGGCCGGAAACCCGCCAACCTCGGTCGTGGTGCTAATCCGTCCGGTCATGGTGCTGAGCATAATGCTCTCGCTCACAAACGGCTGCCCTACCTGCAACAGCCCATCTTCGGCCATGCAGGCCATAGTGGCGCTCATGCCCGTGCCACATGGGGAGCGGTCGATCAAACCGTTCAGGTACACCGTGGCGTTGCGGCTGGTGTTCTCATCGTTCTGAGGCGGACCAAGAATCACCGTGCCGAAGAGTCCATCAAGCGCCGGATCAGTCGGGTGTTTCACCTCGATTTGCTCGGTCACGGCCTTTGCAATCGCCAGGCCGGCCAATTTGATGCGGAGCGACTTGTCGGCTTCGAGCACAATCCCCAGGTCTTCGGCGTGAACGATGGCATACCAGTTGGCGCCGTAGGCGATATCGACCTTGACCTTCCTCCCCTCATACGGGATTTCAAGATCCTTGTGGGTACGAAAACTGGGTACGTTGCGGAACCGCACGCCGCGAACGCGACCGTTATCCACACTGGCACGCGCCTGGATGACACCTGCCATCGTCTCGAACGTGATTCGTGTATCCGGTCCATCAATCGAAACAGTGCCGCTGTCAATCAATGTCGTCGCCAGGGCAATCATGCCGTGGCCGCTCATCGGCTTGTAACCACCGCTGGACATGAAGATGACGCCGTAATCGATATCGGGCAAAAGCGATGGCACCAGCAAGGCGCCGGTCATGCCGGCATGGCCACGGGGCTCGGCCAGCAACCAGCCGCGAATGTGGTCGTGTTTCGATTCCATCTCGGCGATTTGCTCGCGCAGCGGCGCCGGCTTGAGGTTCGGCACGCCAAAGGTGATTAGTCGGAGAGGCTGCCCGCCCACGTGCGCATCGATGGTGCTAAACATTTCTTTCCAGCGCATACGAGTGTCTCCATTGACATGAGTGTGTACGGCCCCTCTGCCTATCAGGATACGCGCCTACCACCATCCGTAGGGGATATTGAAACGGGGATCGAGCATTGGGTACGTTTCCATGGTCGTCATCATCACCAGGCGCTGCAGAAATGCGCGCCACTCTTCCGGAGCCATCTGCAGTTCAAGGGACGCAATCCGCTCCGGGTGGTCGATCAGTGCTTGCACATCGGCTTTCACTTCGGCGCGGATGGGTTCTTCAACGAACTGCCACATCACGGTGCGAAGTTTCGGCTCGGCATGGAAGGTGAGGCCGTGGTCGATGCCGAATACCTGCCCCTTTTCACTCACCAGGCAATGCGAGAGCTTGCGATCGGCATTGTTGGCGAGATGATCGAACATCACGATGCGTTCGTTCTCCACCGTCTCCGCGCCCCAGAACTCCTCATCGTCATCGAACTGGGCGGTGTGGGGGACAAATATCTGCACGCTACCTTCGCCATATGGGCCATCCCGCAGCACGGTTGGCGGCACGATGTTCCATCCCAACGCTTCGCTTAACAGCCAGCTGGCGTACTCGCGTTTGTGGAGGGTGCCAAAGGGAAAATCGTGGAGGGGACGTTCGCCAGCGGTGGGTTTGTAGATGCCGAGGTGCTGGCCGGTCTCGTGGCTGAGCGCCACGGCGAAGGTGTGGTTGCTGCCCCATGGAACCAGCTCGGCTGCGGTGATCTCACCGTGCTCCAGCACGGCCAGCGCTTCCTCTCGATTCAGTTCCCTTAATGGAACAACATCGCCCGATTCCGGATCGCGTAATTCCAGCTTGAGCTCAGGCATGCATGGCCCCTTTCCGATCCCATCATAGCCGCCAGTATGATCCGCGTTTAGGATAGACGCATGGATTTTCATCGCATGGGAGAAAAGAAGACATGAAATACATTCGCTTTCAAACCGACAATGGTGTGCAGACCGGTGCCTATACCGATCCCGCCCACGTTCAGGCCGTAACCGGATCCATCGCCGATGGTTTCACACCGGGCGATGATGCGGGTTCGCTGGATGCACTCCACCTGCTGGCACCGCTCGAACCCGGCAAGATTGTGGCGATCGGCCTCAACTATGTGGATCACGTCACCGAGTTGGACAAATCGCGCAAGCTCCCCGAGTTCCCGGTGATGTTCATGAAGCCTCCTTCTGGCGTCATCGGCCCCGACGATGAGATTCGCATCGCCAACCCGGCCAACGATACCCACTACGAGGCCGAGATCTGCGTGGTGATCGGCAAAACCGCCAGCGATGTCGATGAAGCCTCCGCCCTCGATTATGTCTTCGGCTACACCTGCGGCAACGATGTGAGCGATCGCGTGGTGCAATACGCCGGGGGCCAGTGGATTCAGGGCAAGGGCTACGATACCTACTGCCCATTGGGCCCGTGCATTGAAACCGACCTCGACGTGAGCAATGTGCGCGTGCGAAGCCGGCTCAACGGTGAAAACCGCCAGGACGAGAGCACCAGTAGCCTGATTTTCAGCATCCCCTTCCTCATCAGCTACGTCAGCAAGGTGATGACGCTGTTGCCTGGCGATGTGATCATGACCGGCACCCCGGCCGGCGTGGGCCCGATGAAGGCGGGCGACACGATCGAGATCGATGTCGAGGGTATTGGCGTATTGCGCAACCGGGTCGTCAATCGCTAGGGCTTTTCTGGCGGGCTATATTGGTGCGGCGCGTATACTTTGGCGGAAATACTTTTCCGCCAGCTACTCGAGCGTTCGCGGCAGGCAGCCGCCATCGGAGTGACATCGATTCATGAACATCACCATCTTTGGAACCGGATACGTGGGCCTGGTGACCGGCGCATGCCTCGCCGAAAGTGGCAATACCGTGTACTGCGTGGATATCGATGAGAAGAAAATCGAGGGCCTGCGCAACGGCATTGTTCCGATTTTCGAGCCCGGCCTGGAAGACCTGGTCGAGCAAAATACCGCTGCTGGTCGGCTGAAGTTCACCACCGATGCCCAGGAAGGCGTGGATCACGGCCGCTTTATTTTCATTGCGGTGGGCACGCCACCGAATGAAGATGGATCGTCGGATCTCCGCTATGTGGAGAGCGTAGCCGCCACCATCGGCGAGAAGTTGAACCAGCCCGCGATCATCATCAACAAGAGCACTGTGCCGGTAGGCACCGCCGATCGCGTGCGTGAGATCATCGCCGCCAAACTGGCCGAGCGCGGTGTCACCCTCGCGTGGGATGTGGTGAGCAATCCGGAGTTCCTCAAGGAAGGGGCTGCAATCGAGGACTTCCAGCGACCTGACCGGATTGTGGTGGGCGCGGAATCCCCCGAGTCGATTGAAGCGATGCGTCAGTTGTATGCGCCGTTCAACCGCAACCACAACCGCTTCATGGTGATGGATATCCGCAGCGCGGAGCTGACCAAGTACGCCGCCAACGTCGCCGAGCGCGTCGGCGCCAACATCGAATCCGTGCGCGTCGGCATCGGGTCCGATGAGCGCATTGGCTACAACTTCATCTACGCCGGCATTGGCTATGGAGGTAGCTGCTTCCCGAAGGATGTGCGCGCGTTGGTGAACACCGCCCAATCCGTGGGCTACGATGCCCACCTGATCTCCTCGATCGAGGATGTGAACCAGCGCCAGAA
>DJVD01000137.1:8572-20171 GCA_002440805.1 Chloroflexi bacterium UBA6265 | reverse complement strand
TCCAGGCCTGGTCCGGTGACCTCATCTTGTGCAGGCACACGTGAGATCGTGAAAAACCTTGCAATCGCCGGGCCGTGACCCTATAGTGAACGAGTGATGAAGAGCAGCTTTGCGAACACCACCGGTATGGATATGCCAATAGATCCCTCGATGATGGTGACCATTATTGAGACTACTATTTGCTGGCCTGCCGAGCCGGATGTTCGCTGACATCGCATTGAGTCAGTAACAACCACGGAACGGCAGGCGGGAGCGAAGAGGCTTCCGTTTTTTTGTGCCCGATCGACAGCAACGACGCTGCCTGAACTACCGATAACAAATTCCGGATGCCTCCACCTTGTGGAAGCTTCGGCGGTGTAAAGGAAGCAACGTATGCTGGTTATGAAATTTGGCGGCACGTCCGTCGGTGATGCGCGCAGGGTACGGGAAAGCGCCCGAATTGCGCTCACCAAGTCCGGCGCCAACGTGATCGTGGTCTCCGCCTGTGGTGGGGTCACCAATTTGTTGCTCGAGGCCGGCAATGCCGCCGCCTCAGCCACTGCAGAAGCCCGGCACCGGGCTGTTACGGCCATCCACGCCAAACACAGCAACGTTTTGGCCGGCCTGGGCGACGAGACGATTCGCCTGCAAACCCGGGCGGCAGTGGATCACCTCCACGCATCGCTCGATGCCACCCTCCACGATATCGAGCAGGCGCACGAGTTCAGCCCCCAGCTCTCCGACAAATTGGTATCCCACGGCGAAAAAATCATGGCCACGATGATGGCCGCCACCGTGCGCGATATGGGCACACCAGCCGAAGCGGTGTTCACAGATACCGTGCTCGCAACCGACGGTCGCCATGGCTCCGCGCGGCCGGACAAGGCTCGCACCCGTCAACTCGCGGCCGACAACGTGCAGCCATTGCTCGATGCCGGCTCCACGGTTGTGTGCACCGGCTTCATCGGGTGTGCTCCCGATGGCTCAACGACCACGCTGGGCCGCGGGGGCTCGGATTACAGCGCCACCCTGCTCGGGGCCGCACTCGATGCCAGCGAAGTCCAGATCTGGACCGATGTGCCGGGCATGCTCAGCGCCGATCCGCGCAAGGTGAGCACTGCCCGCGTTATTCCCGATGTCACCTACGACGAAGCCCAGGAATTGGCTCACTTTGGTGCCAAGGTCTTGCACCCGCGCACCATCCGACCCGCCGTGCAGGCCGACATCCCGGTCCGCATCCTCAGCACATTCCAGCCAACCAATGCGGGCACTGTGGTGCGTCCGGGTGGCCAAAGCCAACGCATCAAGGCCACCACCGCCCTGAAGGGCCTGACGATGTTAACGGTAGATGTCCCCGAGCTCGAAGACCTCGCGGCAGCATCGTCCACCGTGTTCCATCAGTTGCACGAGGACCGCGTTGAGATCATCTCGGTGCAACAGTCCAGTTCACGCCGGAGCATGACGTTCATCCTCGATACGCTGACGTCCGGCTGCGACGTGTTTGTGGCCCGGCTAAACTCAGCACTGGAGGACCTGGAAGTAGAGATCACCTGTCTAGACAACGTCGCTGTGGTCGCCGCGGTAGGTGAAGGTGCCGCCAACACACCGGCGATGCTGGCCCAATTCCTCGCCGTGCTGAGCCGGGCAAATGTGCCAGTGTTGAATGCCAGCCAGCAAAGCAGTAATGCTGCCATGGTGGTCGTGGTACCAGAAGACGATGCAGACCGGGCAGTGCAAGTGGTCCACGATGGTCTCATCGGGAGTTCGCGGGCGAATCGGCGCAATAGCAACAAACGTCGGGGAATGATCAACGAGCCCTACCAGGTTGGGTAGCTCGTGCATACGGGAGGACGAGTAATGACTGATAACCGGATTCCAGTCGCGATTCTTGGCGCCACAGGCAATGTGGGTCAGCGGTTTATTCAACTGCTGCAGGACCATCCCTGGTTTCGCGTGGCCGAACTTGTGGCCAGCGAGCGCAGCGCCGGCAAGAAGTACGAGGACGCCACCGTGTGGCGCCTGGGCGCGGACATGCCGGAGGGCGTGCGCAACCTGACGGTGCTGGATTACAACGCCGAACTGCAGAGTCCCCTGGCATTCTCTGGCTTGCCAAGCGAGGTCGCTGAGGAGATCGAAGGTCGATTGGCGGCCAGTGGCATCGCTGTCGTCTCCAATACCGCCACGCATCGCATGGAACCGGATGTGCCGCTGATTATCCCGGAAGTGAACGCCGATCACCTGGCGGCGATTAAAACCCAGCAGGTAAATCGTGGGTGGAAGGGATTCATCACCACCAACTCCAACTGCTCGGTCATGCACCTCGCGCTCACGCTGAAGCCGCTACAGGACGCATTTGGACTGAAATCGGTGCTGGTCACCACATTACAGGCGGTTTCCGGGGCTGGTTATCCGGGTGTGCCAAGCCTCGATATGATCGATAACGTGGTGCCCTTCATCGGCAGCGAGGAAGAAAAAATGGAGACCGAAGCCATGAAAATGCTCGGGACCTATACCTCGGCCGGTTTCCAAAATGCTGATTTCGTGCTCTCCGCCCACTGCAATCGCGTGCCGGTTCGTGATGGCCATACTGAATGCGCCTCGGTGAGCCTGGGGCGGGAAGTATCGCCCGAGGAAGTGATTGCCGCATTTGAAGCATTCCGGGGACTGCCGCAGGAGTACGGCCTGCCAAGTGCACCCAAGCGACCGATCGTTGTCCGTCGCGAGGAGAATCGACCCCAGCCCCAACTCGATCGTGACACAGAGCGTGGCATGGCCTCCGTTGTCGGGCGCGTCCGCCCCTGCCCGGTCCTGGGGATCAAGTACGTCTTGCTCGGCCATAATACGATCCGCGGTGCGGCCGGGGCCGGTATCCTGAATGCCGAACTCCTGAAAGAGCAAGGACTGCTCAACATCTAGTGGGCCATAGTTCAATCGCCAAAAAGCGCCGAACCGGGTTTGGGTCGGCGCTTTTTGGCGGTATCATTGCTACAAATGTACCTGGGAGGAACTAACAATGCCGTATGAACACGCAGAGCCTGGTGACCCGCTGCCAAATGAACTCAAGGAGCAGCGAGCCCGACAACTGCTGGTAAACGCATTGAAGGAATGTGGCGAACTCGCGTACGGCGTGGAGCATTTCGAGGGCGCCGAATTGTTTGATGTGTTGACCTACCTCGACAGTCTTCGCCTGATCATGATTGAGAATCAGAATATGCTCATCGGCCTGGTACGCGGAGAAGAGGGTTCACCACCTGTTCCTCGCGCCGATATCAAACGCTAGCCTCACCTACGTTGGCAATTTCCACAGCCTCGCCGTTCTCCGGAATCAGCGTTGCGGACAAATTCACGCCAAGCTCTGGTAATCGCTGCCGGTAATACGCTCGTGTTTCATGGCAGTGATTGATCGCCTCGAGGTGCACCACGACGATGGTGGCCATTGGCGCTGCCCGCCGTACCTGTGCCACGTCTTCCGCAGTCATGACAATCGGCCCGCCCTGCAGGAAACTCGCGCCGCTCGCATTCACGATGATAACGTCGGGCTGCTCCTGCGCGATCACCCTTTCCACATCGTCGTACCAGATGGTGTCGCCCGCGATATAGACAACCGGCTCACCGTTTGTACGCAGCACGAATCCGGAGACGGGTGCCATTGCCCTGGCGATGTCGCCGCTTCCATGGCTGGCCGGCGTGCGCCGAACCGAAATACCTCGCAGCTCCGCGTCCGGATCGACAGCCATGACGAGGGAGAATCCTCGCTCAGTCAACGTTGCAACGTCTTCTGGTTGGGCGAGCATGAGTGTATTCGTTGGGATCACCCTTGCCCCCGTGGCATCGAAGTGATCCTGATGCAGATGCGTGACCAGGCACGCGTCAAGGTCAGAAATCGACTGCTTCCAAATCGACGGCAACTCGACCAGCGGGTTCGGACGCTGGTTCAGGGTGTTCGCAATCGCCGGACGCGCTCCAGCCGGATCCAGCGATGGATCAATTAACAGGCGTTTGCCACCATACTCCAGCAGCGCCGTCGCGTTGCGTAGCAAGGTGTATCGCATCAGGCCTCCTGTCCTATTGGCTGGAAGACGCGCGGTGTCAGGTCTGGCTGCTCCATATCGGCGTCGAACGGGAACATCGGTCGCTGGATACGTTCGAATGGCAGGTTGGCGATATCCTGGTTTACGGCACCCGGCGTCAATGCCAGCAACCGCGTCGGCGCCAGCTCCTCCCACTCATGGTCGAGGTAGCCGATCTTGATGACGATGATATCGAATGTCGCGAGATCGAGACCGAATTTGTCGAAACTTTCCGGCAGCGGGAATTGAATCCGGCGACTCGGTACGATGATATGAAGTCCGCCCACCGTGATGATGGCGATGTCACCACCGGTCTCATCGTTCTCCAGCAAGGAATGGACGGTACCCGTCACTTCCATCGGGAAGCCGTTGATCGGATCGTTCACGCCACCCAGCGTCACGGTGATTTCGCTGCCGACGCCTGCCGCCTTGGCGACTTGAACTGCGCGTGCGTTCATCAGCGATGCCAGCAGGACAGTTTTTTCGCCACTGGCGATCACCTCACGCTCCAACAACTTCGTCGCCACGATCGGGATATCACCTGCACCGCCAGCCGTGGGGTTATCGCCCGAATCGCTGATGACCACCGGCGTGCGCTCGGCGGCCAGCGCCGTATCGATCGCCCAGTCGGCATCGCCGGTAGGTACCCCGAAATCGAACGCCCTCCGAGCATCCCAGTAGCGCTGGGCGATCTTGCGCGCCTCGGCGGCGATGGCGTCGGGATCAATACCGGTTACAACGGTGGTGGCACTGTTGCGTGGCCGGTCGGCCCATACGTACCCCACCCAGAGGCTGGCATCCATTACACCCGGCACGCCGTCGCTCTCTGCAAGTTTTCCGTAAACGGTTTTGCCAGGTTCCCAGAATGTGGATGTCTTCTCGCCGGGTAGTCCAACGGGGATACGCACCCAGGCGCGATACGGGCGAATGCCTTCATCGAGACAAGTGAGCAAGTTCCGAACTGCCTGGGCTTTCCGCTCCATGGCATCGATGTGCGGGGCCTCGCGATAGGCGGTGAAGATATCGATGTTCTCAACCAGCGTCTCGGTGACATTGCCATGCAAATCCATGCCGGTGGAAATGATGCAAGCTGGCCCGACCAGTGCCCGGATCGCGGAAATGAGGTCGCCCTCGGCATCGTCCATCCCAAGCACACTCATGGCGCCGTGAATATCGAAGAAGAACCCATCCAGCGGCAGGATCGCCTGCAGGCGTTCCAGCAGTTCGCCCTTCATGGCGGCGTAGGAATCGGCAGTGATCGGTCCGCCCGGGATTGAGCGCGCTTTCAGGGTACCCAGCCATGTGACATCCTGCCGGCCTTCGAATGTGCCGTTCTCGAAATACGGATAGTTGGCGACAATTTCGTCGCCGCGTTCCTGCACAAAGTTGTCTGCGGTGCTGGGGAGGGGCGAGAATGTGCTGCTCTCAATCGCAATGCCGCCGATGCCGATCCTGTACCGCTTGCTCATATCTGTCCCTCTACGTGCACCAATCAATCGGCGTTACGGTAGCGCGGAACGGGTGGGTTGGCAACGGGTTAGAAAAGAGGTTGCTGGGCTGGTGCCGTCGGCCTCGGCGCGCGCATGCGAGCGATATCTGGCATGCCATCCATCATGGGAATCGGCTGCGCGCCTCGTTTCAGCAGGAGTTGGTTGCCGGGTGCAGCATCTCCCAGATCGGCCACCCACAGATCGCGTTGCTGCCGCAGCGCGAACATCCCGGTAGAGTGGCTGCCGCCGGTAATGCCTGCCTGGGGGATCGTCATGACGTCGGAGAGATCAACAATCGCGCGGTTGCGCTGCATCGCACTCACGGTAGTCCACGGCGCCCATGGCAAGTCGGCACTCACAACGAGGAGGCGACCACGATTGGCTGGATCGGCAAGCGATGGTGGCGCCCACCACGTATCAAGGCCCTGGGGAACGATCACCACGGTCGTGCCGCCGGCATCAAGCGCGGCAGCATGGGCAGACAGATCAACCCCACGAGCGCCACCGCTCACCACGGACATGCCATGGTTGATGGCTTCGATGGCAATTCGGCGGGACATGTCGATTGCCTCATCGATGGCATCCCTCGATCCGGAAAAGCCGATAGCCGGTTGATTGAGCAGGTCGAGATCGCCACGAAAGAATAACCACGGCGTGGAAGGCAACCGCGCCGACCAGCCGGATTGAAGGGCGTCCAGTTGCGTTGTCACCCGAATGCCGCGACTGGCGAGCACTTCGAACCGATCGAGCGGTTGCTCCAAAAACTCTCGAAAACTGCGGGCCTGCGAGGCGTCCCAGCCCAAATGCCGGCATACATCGCTCTCCGGCATTCGGGTTAATGCATCAATCCCCATTCCCAGCTCGCGACCAATTGCGAACGCCAGCGCCAAACCGGATGGGCGTACTCCCGGTACCTGCGCCAATGCGCTCACAATTCGCAGCGAATCAGCCGGGTTCATGTGGTTCCGCTCTCCCACCAATCGGCTAACCTGATCCGGTCATCGAAAATAGTCTCGGCGCGATTCGGCAGCCAACGTAGACGCTGTAAGTGCTCGGCACCGCGCGGCAACGAGGCGTGATAGGTGACGATGCGCTTGTCGAGTTCCGCCGCCAATTCAAGGAAACGCCTACGTTCGCGTTCACGGGTGGCTATGATCGATGTCATTGTCGGCGGGGGGGGTGCAGCATCGTCGAAATCGGTCCGAAACCAGCCAAGCAATTGTTGCCAGACGGATCGCTCTCCTTTCGGCTCCGGTTCCCCTGGCCGCCGAAGCAAGGCGATCAGGTGATGAATCTCCGCCTCGACCGCATCCAGCCGGCCCCACAAGGCATCGGTGAGCGCGGCGAGTTCCTTGTCCAATTCCATCCACAGTGGCATCACGCCGGCGTTCTTCAGCCGACTAAATGCCAGGTCATATTCCGGATTTACATCCGTCCGCCAGATCTTGATCGGCTTTCCCTGGTGCGGCAGGTTATCCAACTCGCCGCGGGCCGCCATGCCAGCGATCTCCTCCTGCACATAGTCATCCCAGGATTCGATCTCGACTGAACGGAAATCATCGACCTTGCGGATCGGACTCATAGGGCACGCTCCAGTGCTTGCCCCAAATCTGCGATCAGGTCATCGATGTGCTCGATACCGATAGAAAGTCGAATCACCCCGCCATCGATCGCATACTCGGTGCCGCTAACGGCGAGGTGCGTCATTGAATCGGGATGCTCGATCAGGCTCTCCACGCCACCAAGGCTCTCGGCCAGTTGAATGATGCGGGTGTGATTGCAGACTGCGATCGCGGCCTCCCGCGTGTGCATTCGCAGGCTAACCATGCCGCCGAAATTGCGCATTTGCCGTGCAGCAATGTCGTGACCGGGATTATCCGGGAGGCCGGGATAATACACCTCGGCAACGGCCGGGTGATCGTTGAGATAGCGCGCAATCGCCATGGCGTTGTCACCGTGACGATCCATACGCACCGGCAACGTCTTGATGCCGCGCAAGGTCAGCCAGCAATCGAACGGACCAGGCACGGCACCGCAATCGTTCTGCTGGGCTTTCAGTTGTTCGTAGAGGTCGGCATCATTGCCCACAACTGCACCGATCACCACATCGGAATGGCCGGCAAGGAACTTGGTTGCGCTATGGACCACAAGGTCGGCGCCAAGGGCCAGCGGTTGCTGTAAATACGGTGTGGCGAAGGTATTATCCACGGCCAGCCTGACGCCCGCAGCATGCGCGATGTCGGCCACGGCAGCGATATCGGCCACCGCCATGATCGGGTTGGTTGGGGTCTCCAGCCAGAGGAGTTTGGTGTTTGCCTGTAGTCCGTTCCGTACCTGGTCGAGATCGGTGAGATCGACCATGCTGACATCGATGCCGTGGCGACGCGTATGCGCATCGAAGAGACGAAACGTACCGCCGTAGGCATCCCGGGCCATCAAAATGTGATCACCGGGATCCAGCAGCATCGCAACCTCGCGCATGGCAGCTGTACCAGAAGCGAATGCCAGGCCCCACGCCGCCTGCTCCAGTGAGGCGATATTTTGCTCCAGCGCATCGCGGGTGGGGTTGCCACTGCGGGAGTACTCATAGCCGGTGCTGTTGCCTACTTCCGACCAGCGGAAGGTACTGGTTTGATAGAGCGGCACAATCATGGAACCGGTGCGCGGATCGGGATCCTGACCGGCGCGAATGCAGCGGGTCTCGATGCTGGTATCGCTCCAGTCGGTGCTATCCCCACGCACTTCGAACTTTGATTCGTCCGCCATACCCTGCGTTTCCCCTCACGTTGGCCATTACCTTGCACGCATTGTGCGGAAAACGGGCACAGTTGTCGATGTTAATTTACGCGGCTTCGATCTGGGAAAAGGGATGACCGTCGTCCGGCAGCGTGGTGATTTGCAGATTTGGCCCAAACAGTGGCGATTTCAACACGGTCATCAACTCGCGAGGTTCCAGCGTCTCGATCTCGCCGCGCATCATCGATTCAAGAATGTGCGCCAACAAATTGTTGGCCAACAGCACCGATTCCGGCTGATCGCTATCGTGACCCGATAGCACCTCGGCCAACAGTTCCTCCGGCACCCGCACGCCGCCGATTGGTGGCAACGGCCTGCCGATGCCGCGGAGGATACGATCGCGCAGGCGCCAGGCGAAGCGCGCAAACAGGTACGGCACAAACGGCAGCTCACCATTCCACGCTGACAGCAGCTCGGCGAAGATAATCCAGCTCTCCTGATCGACATCGTCGCGATCCCAGATCCCCGTCTGTCGCGGCGTGTTGGGCCACGGCCGCAGGATAAATCCCTTGCGATACAGACGCGGATGCAGTGCTGTGTACAGCCGATCGCGCGCGCGGATGTCCCCTGCCTGTGCGTGGATCGCGAGCATCCCAATGGTAGCCACGGTTGCAGCCGGTATCTGACCATCCGCGGGTATCTCGAGCGGATCCTCGGCCGGTGGCGAAGGATTGTGTTTGGCAACCAGGCGATCCCGCAAGGTTGGTTGGTACGAACGTGTCATGTCTCGAACTCCTCACCGATGTGAACACACTGGCTCTCTGGAGCTCGATATTTCCCGAAGTTAATCCCTGGCGATTTTTCGGGTGTGCCGGGCACCACATTTGGGGCAAGTGGCCACGACCGAGCTGTACTCGTTCACCAGCCAAATGCGATTGCGAACCTTGATCTGCAGGTGACCCGCATCATCGACCATGGCGAGCAGCACCGGCGGATCGTGGTATGGACATGTCCATCGCACGTAATTGGTCGTCTCCGCCTTCTCTGTCGGCTCCAGTCGCATGCGTCCTCCCAAGATCATTATTAGAACAAAAGTTCTGTTTTTGAGTCTAGCAAATGGTCCTGACGCCCGTCAAGCGTCTTGCCGCGAATTCCTGCTTCGCGACCGGAAGGTCTTTCCCCTGCTTGACAACCTGAGAAATCGTGCGATAAGGAAGGCGACATCGATGGGGATGTCGGCTCAATGAAAGGGACCTTCCAATGACCTATGCTCCGGATACCGGCCGCTACGATGGCCGCATGAACTACCGCCGTACCGGCAAGAGCGGCCTGCTGTTGCCCGAGATCTCACTGGGATTGTGGCAAAACTTCGGCGACGACCGCCCGCTGGATGTGCAACGCGCCATCCTGCGCACGGCATTTGACGCCGGCGTCACGCATTTCGATCTCGCCAACAACTACGGCCCGCCTTACGGCAGTGCTGAGAAGAACTTCGGCAGCATCTATGCGCAGGATTTCAAGCCGCTGCGCGATGAACTCATCATTTCCAGCAAGGCCGGGTTCGATATGTGGTCGGGCCCATACGGCGACTGGGGCAGCCGCAAGTACCTCACCGCTTCGCTGGACCAGAGCCTGACGCGCATGGGCCTGGAGTACGTGGATATCTTCTACCACCACCGCGAAGACCTCGAAACACCCATTGAGGAGACGGCCAGCGCCCTGGCGAGCGCTGTGCAGCAGGGCAAGGCCCTGTATGTGGGCGTGAGCAACTACAGCCCGGAACGTACCTCGCAGATGATCGATGCGCTTAAGGCGTATAACCTGCACCTGCTGATTCACCAGCCGCCGTACAACATGCTTCGCCGCGAGCCCGAAGAAGGGCTGTTCGATGTGCTCAGCGAGAACGGTGTCGGCAGCATTGCCTATATTCCGCTGGCGCAGGGCCTGCTCACCGACCGTTATCTCTCGGGGGATGTCCCGAGCGATTCCCGCGCCGCCCGTGATGGCTCGCTGAAATCGAATCAGGTTGATGAGGCCTACCTCTCCAGGGTTCGCGCCCTGAATGAGTTCGCCACCGGTCGTGGCATGTCGCTGGCCCAGTTGGCACTCGCCTGGATCCTCCGCCGCGACGAGATCACCTCGGCGCTGATCGGTGCCAGCAGCGTGGCCCAGTTGGAACAGAACCTGGCGACCCTGAGCTCTGATCCACTGAACGCCGACGAGGTCAAAACCCTCGATGGAATCCTGGCCGGCTAGAAATCGGCTCAGCGAAAAGGGGCGGCCCATTGTGGCCGCCCCTTTGTTTGCACAAAGTTAGAGGGCTTGTTCCAGCGCATGGGCGAGATCGGCCAGGGCCCATTCCTCATCCGGCCGACCAACCAGCGACAGCCCGATTGGCATGCCCCCATCATCCAATCCTGCCGGAATCGCGAATACCGGCTGGCCCGTGGCATTCCATGGTGCGGTCAACCGGGTCAGTGCCGCACCGGTGTCCTCGGACGATCCATCGGCATACGTTATCGTCTCGTCCCCCACCAGGGGAGCGGTTACCGGGGTGGTTGGGGCGAGGATCGCATCGAGTTGGTGCTCGTCGTACAGCGCCGCAACACTGGCCCTGGCGCGATCGCGAGCAGCGTTGGCAGTGAACCAGGTGTCGGCCGGCAGCAGGGCCCCAATCTCCACTCGTCGGCGCAATTGCTCACCCATGAGGTGGGGGGCGTTGTACAGCAGGTCGCGATGCACCTGGGCGCATTCGATCCGGGAGATCATGCCGGCAGCGTAGCGGGCTGCGGTCGCGTCCTGCCAATCGCATTCCACAATGTCGGCCCCAAGTGATACCAATACGTCCTGCGCGCGATGTTGGGCAGCGGCGACTTCTGGTTGCAGGTGCTCATTGAAAAACGATGTCAGCACACCGATGCGCTTGCCGGCGAGCGAGACTGAGCCTTGCGGGAACCTGTCCCACATCGCCGGGATCTCGCGATGCTTTCCGGTCATGGCGAGGTAAAGCGCCATGCAATCGGCAACATTCCGGGCCATGGGGCCCGGTGTATCCAGGCTGGGAGAAAGGGGGAAGATACCCCTTGTGCCCAGGCGACCATACGTCGGCTTCAGCCCAACCACGCCGCAAAGGGATGCAGGGATGCGAATGCTGCCACCGGTGTCNNCCGCCGGGAATGCGGTCGGTATCCCACGGATTGCGGCAGGGATCGCTGTAGATGCCGGCCGCTGCCTCCTGGGTCACGGTTTTGCCAAGAAAAATCACGCCGGACTGGCGCATGGCGTGCACCACCTCGGCGTCCCTCCCAGCTTCCGGTACATGCT
>DJVD01000137.1:0-8519 GCA_002440805.1 Chloroflexi bacterium UBA6265 | reverse complement strand
TCCTGGATGCGTGTAAGCATCCGGGTGATCAGCTCGTAGGTGCTGATCGATTGGTCATCGAGGAGCTTCACAGTTTCGCGAATAGTATCCGGGTGAGGATTGGGATTTGTCGCCATTATCGTTTTGTACTCCAGGCGGCATCGAACATCGTGGGGGCGGGCATCGGCGTGGGCTCGGTGCGAATTGCATCTGCCTGGCGCAGCGCCGCTTCAATCGCAGCTGCGATCGCAGGCAGGCGCTCTTCGGGGATATTAAGGCCCATCGCCCGTGCGACATCCCGAATCAGGGAAACCGAATCTGGCATGAAAACACTCCTCCAAAATCCGAGGGGGAACCAACAAATGTATACGCTGGCATTGTACGTCAGGCTTGTGATGGGGCGGAGATTTCGGAATGTATACCGGATACTGCACATTTGTCTGGACGAACCGTGCTGCCGTACCGTATCATGAGATTGCACATAGAGATTCGCGTCAACTTCCTGTCAGACCTGCCTGCCCCTCCAATCCGGAACACCGGAATGGCTGGGGTTTCTTTTTGTCTTGCGGCGTTTGCGCACCCGCGATAGCATGCCCAAAAGCCCTTCCCCGCCACAATGGAGCACAGCATGTCTACTTCCCTCATCACTCACGGCAGGATAATGGATGGCACCGGCAATCCGTGGTATTTCGCCGATATCCTGCTGGATGGCGACACCATTACCGCAGTTGCACCGCCTGGTTCAATTTCACATGAGCGCGCCGATGTGGTTATCGATGCCACCGGTAAGGTGGTTGCGCCCGGTTTCATCGATATCCAGAGCCATTCGATCTTGCCGCTGTTGATCGATGGTCGCTCCCTTTCAAAAATCACCCAGGGCGTCACGACCGAGATCATGGGCGAGTTCTGGACCCCGGCACCGTTCGGCGGCAATATCACCGATCCGTGGGCCATTGCACTGGTACACCGACTGAACGATGACGAACGCGCCCAATGGGATGAGACCGCCCGAAACTGGACCCGGTTTGGCGACTGGCTGCGCGACCTCGAGCACCATGGGGTCAGCGTGAACATTGGCTCGTTTGTGGGTGGGGGCACAATCCGCGAATACGGGATGGGGCAGATGCAGGGCGAGCCCGATGCGGATGCGCTGGCGGCGATGCGCCGGGCAACAGCAGAGGCAATGGAAGACGGTGCCTTTGGCGTGGCAACGGCGCTCATCTATCCCCCGGGTTCATACGCCTCCACCGCAGAACTCACCGCCGTCATGGAAGTGGTTGCCGCCTACAACGGCGTCCACATTACCCATATGCGCAATGAGAGCATGTCGATACTGGCGGCATTGGAGGAAACCATCCAGATTGCCAGCGATTCCGGTGTCATTACAGAGATTTACCATCTTAAGGCGACAGGCAGTCCGTCATGGCATTTGATGCCGGCAGTAATCGAGCGGATCACGAACGCCCGCGCGCAGGGCCTGGACATTGGCGCCGATATGTACCCGTACAACGGCTCTGGCACCAGCCTGATTTCCAACGCCAATGTGCCCAACTGGGCGAGTGAGGCTGGAAATCTCCTCCAAAACCTGGATAATGCCGCGATTAGCCAACAGATGGTGGAGGAGATGCGGGCTGAGGCGGCCGATCCCCGAAACGGTATCGCGCCCGACAAGGCTGAGAAGATCATTCTTGCGGAATTCGCCACCCCGGATTTGGCCGCCAGGTTCAAAGGCAAAACGCTGCAGGAAGCCGCTGACGAACTTCACCTGGATTCGCATGAGGCCGCCCTTTGGTTGCTGCGGGAAGATCGCTCCGCCATTTTCTCGATGAGTCTCGGCATGAGCGAAGACAACCTTAAAATGCAGTTCCAGCAGGAATGGATCAAATGGGGCAGCGATGCTGGTGGCGTCGATCCGGCATGGATGGCACCGCGTGGGCTGGTGCATCCCCGCGCCTATGGCACCTATCCGCGCATTGTTGGCCACTACGCCCGCGACCGCGGCTGGATGACGATGGAGGATGCCATTCGCAAAGGCACCAGCGCTGTTGCCAGTCGGCTCGGTCTTCGCGATCGCGGCACGCTGGCACCCGGCATGAAGGCGGACGTGATTGTGTTCGATCCAGCAGCCATCATCGATCATGCCACCTATTACGATCCGCATCAGCTCAGTACCGGTGTTGAGCATGTGTGGGTCAATGGCGAACAGGTACTGGCAAACGGCACGCATACCGGTGCCAAACCGGGCACCCGCGTGTATGGCAGCGGCATTCGCTGATCCGCATCTTCGTAGACACAAAGCAAGGCAGGCTCAATGGCATCCACACTCATTCATAACGGGCGCATCATCGATGGCAGCGGCAATGCCTGGTTTTACGGGGATGTGCTGATTCGAGATCAGCGCATTGCAAAAATTGCGGCACCCGGTACCGTCGACCCCGCGAGCGTAGACGAGGTGATCGATGCCGCAGGTCATGTCGTGTCGCCGGGGTTCATCGATATCCAGAGCCACAGCATCCTGTACCTGCTGTCCGACAAGCGGTCAGTTTCCAAAATCACCCAGGGTGTGACTACTGAAATCATGGGCGAAGGATGGACTCCCGCCCCGTTTGGCGGTCAAATCTCCGATCCATGGCCGCAGGGCACGCGCGGCCGGATCGGTGACGAGGCATTTGCCGACTGGGACTCACTCGCCCGCGGCTGGACCCGTTTTGGCGACTGGCTCGACGAGTTTGCGCGCCGGGGTACATCGGTCAACATCGGCTCGTTTGTTGGTGGCGGCACGGTGCGCCAATACGGCATGGGTTTGCAGGAAGGCAACGCCACCCCGGAAGCGATTACCGCGATGCGACAAATGGTTGCCGAGTGCATGGAAGATGGCGCCTTCGGCATCGCCACTGCCCTCATCTATCCGCCGGATGTGTACATGGGCACCGCTGAACTGGTTGAAGTGATGAAGGTGGTCGCGGCATACAGCGGTGTCCACATCACGCACATGCGCTCGGAGGGCGATGACCTTGAGTCGGGATTTGCCGAGACGCTGCACATCGCCGACGAATCGGGCGTGTCGACCGAGATCTATCACCTCAAGGCGATCGGCAGGAACAACTGGCACAAAATGGAGCAACTGATTGCCGATATCAGCGCAGCCCGCGATCGCGGTGTGGATATCACTGCTGACATGTATCCCTATGAGGGCGCAGGCACGGGTCTCGCAGCGTGCCTGCCGCCATGGTGCCAGGCCGATGGCAAACGGCAGGAGAACCTGACCAACCCGGCAACAAGGGACCGCATTCTCGCCGATATGCTCAACCCCAATAGCGACTGGGAGAATTTCGGCCTCATGGTCGGTCCCGAGAATGTGCTGCTGGCGCAAATCGATCAGCCTGATATCCGGAAATACCGGGGGTGGTTCCTGGCTGATGCCGCCGCTGACCTCGGCATGACCTGGCCTGAAGCCGTCTGTCACCTGATTGCCACCAACAAGCACGATATCTTCAGCATGTACCTTGCGATGAGTCCCGATAACCTCGCCCTGCAGGCAAAACAACCGTGGATCACCTTCAGCACTGATGCCGGAGGCATCGATCCCGAACGGGGGCGAAAAATGGGATTGCTGCATCCCCGTGCCTACGGCACCTACACGAGGGTGCTGGGTCGATTCGTTCGCGAGAAGGGGCTGCTTTCGCTGGAGGAGGCGGTACGCAAATCCAGCGGTGCGGTGGCGAGCCGCCTGGGATTACGGGATCGTGGGTTCTTGCGCGAAGGCATGTTTGCCGATGTGATCATCTTCGATCCAGCCACGGTCCGCGATAAGGCCACCTACACCGAGCCCCACCAGCTGAGTACCGGTATTCGCGATGTCTGGGTCAACGGCACCCGTGTGTTGGAGGATGGTGAACACACTGGCAGCCTTCCCGGGACACAGGTATACGGCCCCGGCCACAAACCGCGCTAGCAGCGTATACTTCGGTCGATATGGAACATGATTACCGACACCTCAGTACCAAATTTGATATGGATGCCTGGCTGGATGCTACCGATGAGCTGGTGCCAGGCAATCACAGCGCCAACGATGTGCCGGCATACCGCCCCTTCGTCCATATGCTGGGCCCCTCCGGCGACATGCTGCTGCGGCAGTGGCCGGTCGATGAACGCCCCGAACACGTAAGGGCCATGGCCCGAGTACTCGCTCGCCTGAACGCCGAGGGCGTGGATCTCGTACCCACCTTCATTACTGCCGAGGGCAGCGACGATGCCCGGATTGCGACTGTGAAGGATCGTCACTACTCCGCCCTTTCATGGCTGGAGGGGCGTCCCCTGGGTCGCTTCGGTGGCTATGTGGATCCCGATGGCAAGCCGATTTCGCTACCACTGCCAGAAAGCGCACATGCCGACGAGGTGATCGTGCAGGTGGCAGCCGTGATGGCGCGCGCACACGAGGCCTCACTTGGCGTCGATCGCTCGGGACTTCCGGTGTACACACTCGCCACCATGCTGGAGCATATGCGCAAGTACTGGTTCGAGCACCGTAAACTGCTGGGAGACAAGGCGGCCGACGAGCGTGATATACGGCGTTGGTTGCGCTGCGGTAATCGCATTATTCCGACCGCCAGCGATCTCATACGAAACGAACCGGGTGAATTCACGGACAACAGCGTGATCGTGCATCACGACCTGTGGCCGGAGAATATCCTCATCACTGGCCAAGGCACTGAGCGCCAGCTGACGGGCATTGTCGGCTGGCGACATATGTCCGCAGGTTCGGCGGTGCTTGACCTGGCCCAAATGACAATTCAGATGCAGGGATGGAGTGCGGCCCTCACCGAAGCGATCATCGAAAGCTACGCTACTGCGCGCCAATTGCGGCCCGATCAACGCCGGATCGTGCCAGCGGTGGCCGGCCTGATGCTCGTGGAAATCGTCGGCAATCTCCTGACGTTAAGCTATCTCGACGACCGTATGATTGGTCACGAAGCGACCTCGGTTCTCCGCAGTGGCATGAAAACGCTGCTCGATTCGCTTGAACGAGTCACGCACATTCTTGCCCCGGATATCGACCAAACCGAACGCTTCAATCGACAGCGCCAGGGCAAAAATGCCGGCTACTCACCCAGATTCCCTGCGCGCAAAGGCGAAGCCGGCAGGGATGTACGCGGTGAAAAGAATCGACGTAAGCGCTAGCTCCTGGAATCGGTATTCTAGTTGGGCATTGTGGTTTAACGCATTTTGGGCTGCGATGGGTAGCTGGTACCTGCTGGGCCCCTCCGAACCCATGCCGTTGGAATACCTCGATGACTCCCCCTTTTCGAATTACGAGGCACCCGGCCTGATTCTCCTGCTGATTGTGGGCGGATCTTCCTTGTTGGCTGCCATCGCCCGATGGCGCCATTGGCAATCCGAATACCTGCTTACACTGGCTGCCGGCGCGGTCCTGTTGGGTTGGTTATTCTTTGAGTTCCTGTGGGTACCCGAGGGCTGGGCCGCTCAAATCGTCTTTGCGCTCGTGGCTGCAGTCATCATGATCGGTGGCTATGTGGGACAGCGACAACTCGCTAACTGAAGAGGGAAAAGGCCGAGTTGAGCAGCGAGAACATCGCGAGTAGGATGAGGCCCAACACCAGTAACATCGCGAATGAGACGATCATGCTTCGAAATGCATTGCGATCCGACGCGCGTTGCTCGCGGCGTTCGCGGGTAGTCATGCTGCGGCGCGGAGCATCGGCGGGCAACGGCCCCCTGCCACCGACATTCCAATTCCCGTAGCCCGCCACATACCTCTCCATGATCTGGTCCTGCAGGGCGTCTACCCGAATGGAGCGGTCGTACTCTTCCCGCTTGTGGGGATCGCTGAGGACACTGTAGGCAAGGTTCAAACGTTTTGCATATTCCTCAGCCTGTGCCATATCGGAGCCGCGGAACTGATCGGGATGCCACCTGCGCATGGCCGTGCGGTAGGCAGATGTTATTTCCTTGCGTGTGGCCGAGAATGGGACATCCAGCAGGCGGTAATGATTTTCCTGCACTGATCCTCCTCCTGCCACGGTGCATTCACCGCATTCCGATGCAACAGTTTACGCGTGGATGATCGACCGGGCGATACACAATCGGGAGTATGGCATTCCCACCGGTGATATCCGAACCGCGTTGGCCATGACGTAACAGCGACGCAGGCCAACAAGTATTATATGAACAGGGAAGCTCCGAACCTGGCCATAGCCTGTCGACTGCTCCCGCCTGTCTGCCACCTGGAGATAACACCATGACCGTTCATATTGTGACTGTTCCGTATCGCTACGATGAATATATGGACGGCCTGGGGCGTGGGCCCGTGGCATTACTTGAGGCTGGTTTGCAGGATCGCCTGCGGGCAGTTGGCGTAGAAACCACCGAACCGCAGGAAAGCACCCTGCCCGAGGAAGAGCGCGTGCAAGGCCCGATTGCTGCCAATATCGGCACCCTGGGCAGACACACAGCTGAACTGGTGTGCAAATCCCTCGCCGATGGCAATCCGGTGTTGGTGCTGGCTGGCGATGACACGGCCAGTATCGGCGTGCTTAGCGGTGTACAGCAGGCATTCGATGGCAAGCGGATTGGCCTGGTGTGGATTGATGCCCACGCCGATTTCAACACTCCCGAAACCACCTTTAGCGGCATTCTCGCCGGTATGCCGGTGGCGATCGTAGCCGGTTTGGCCGGCCCAATCTGGCGCGAGAGCGCCAACCTGCGCCATACGCTACCGACCGATCAGATCCTGATTGCCGGTTTGCGCAGTACCGACGAAAAGGAAACCCTCCTCCTTCGCAGCACAGATGTCCGGGTGATCGATGCCAAATCACCCCAACGCGCACCCTTGTTCGAAGCGGCAGTCGAGCGACTCCTCGCCCACGTTGACCTCGTGGTAGTGAATGTCGATTTGGACGTGCTCGATCCGCAATACGTACCCAGCGCATCCACACCGGAAGCGAATGGCCTCACCCCGCGCCAGGTTGCCTGGATGGTCGACCTCGTGGCCCAACGCGGAAAGGCTGCGGTTATTTGCGTCACCAGCCTCAACCCCGGGGCAGGCGCCCGGGGCGAAAAGTCCGTTAATTCCACCCTGCAGCTGCTTGAACAAAGCCTGACGCATTGGTCGCTGAACATCGAAAGCAGCGACCATGCCGACTAACATCCTCGAGGCTGCCGCAGCAGCGTTCGCCGACCTGATTGAGCAGACAGAGATCAGCCTGGTTGAAGAACACAATGAGGTGCACATCATCGCCGATGATTGGACACTGGTGGTTCAGGACGAGCAGCCCGCGGGCGTGCTGATCGCGCTGGACGATGAATCGGGCGATCCAGGTGAAATGCTCGCCGCGGCGATCAACGCGAGCGAACGTGCCGGCTTGCAGGCCTTTGATGCTGCCACAAACGGCGAAATAGCCAACCTGCTGGCATCGTCGCCCGATCCGTTGGCGCAGGCATTGGCAACGCTACTCCGCAGTTAGCGGTTGGTGCGCCAATCATCGGCCATCAACTGATAGATCAGTGTGTCGGCGTATTGGCCGAGGCCGATCGGGATGTTGGCGGTAAGTGAGCCAGCCCGTTTGTAGCCACTGCGTTCCACCGAGCGCTGGCTCCGCAGATTGCGACTATCGATCGTACACATGAGCGTGTGCAACCCGATCACCTCAAAGGCGAAATCGAGCACGAGCGCCTTCACTTCCTGACCGTATCCCCGGCCACGATCGGCTTCGTACAGGAAGCCCATTCCCGTCTCCGCTGTTCGGTGCTGCAAATCGATATGGCGAATGGAAGCCGTGCCGATCGCATCCTGCTCATCCGTCCTGCAGATTGCCCACACCAGTTCGGATTCGTCGATCGATTGCACCCAGTTCCGGAAGGCTGTTTCGCTCACGGGAATTACGGGCTCGATCGATATCTCGTCGGGGCCGCCCGCCGATGCCTGCGAAATCGCCAGCGCATCCCGCACTTCAATCGGACGCAGCCAAATTCGTTCACCGAACATCTCCGGCTGGTCGGCACGGCGCTCACTCACGACGGTCGCTCCCATGCCGGATTGACGGCTTCATACGTGATCAGGTCGTGAGCGATGTTGTCGGTATCTCGCCAAAATTCCTTGAGCCGCACAGCTTCGCGGAAGCCGATCTGGTCGTGAATCTGGGCCAACGGATCCTGGCCGGAGATCATATCCGTACGGAGGGCAATTAACCTCAACTCTTCGAATGCAAGGGTCTTCGCCAACAGGAAACCCGCGATCTGCACCATCGCGGTGCTGGGTCGAAAGCCATAGCGCAGGGTCGCCACCACATCGCCATGGCGCTCGATGGTGAACCCCGCGATCGCCCGGCCGGTATCGGATTCCTCCATGACCAGACGGATGTTCGGGTTCTTGCCCCAGGCAATCGATTCCACCTGACGCAGCCAGGTGCGTCGATCACTCAAACTCGGTCCCGCAATGCCGCATTCCGGAAACAACTGCGGCAACACATCGAGATCGAGATCGCGGATCGCTCGCAGGGCATAGGGTGAGGTGAGAATGG
>DJVD01000161.1:14191-21389 GCA_002440805.1 Chloroflexi bacterium UBA6265 | reverse complement strand
TCAATTGCTGAAGGCACGCCTCGAACACCCGCCCTGGCCGATCTGGGATCTGGCACAGGGCAGGTTCGGATGGCGAATTGGCTGTTGGTTTGGAGGACTCGGTTACGCTCGATCCATGTCGGCCTGCGGTGAGGGATGGGCCTACTGGATCAGGAGGATGTTCGGACCCATTCCCACGTGGTGCGGGTCACGGCCACATCGTGCCATTGCTCCACCAGGCGACGACGGAATTCCACGTGGTGATACACCCGTGTGCAGCGGCAATGATCGTGAACCGGCGGCACAAAACCCTCACCGTCCGCCCACACGTGGCCATCCAGTTGTCCGCAGATCGGGCAGGTGCGTTCGTCATCACGGGTGGTCCACACCTCATATCGCACGGGATACAGCTCTTCCACCACGGTGCGCACGCGCTCGATGCCCACCTGGCCGACCTGGTGCCAATAGCCCGCGCGCGAAGGCGTTTCGATGTCGTCCCGCACCGCATCCCTCACGGCGCTGCCGAGTTGGTGGCCAAGGTTCATAGGGTTACCTCATAGGGCAGGGCATAGCAATGAGTCGGCTCTGCCGCGGCCCCATCTGGTGAAGCCGTCATCAGGCTTCACCACCAAACGATCCCGCCCGTAGCTTGTGCGTGCGGCTCCAGAACATCCGATCGGCATCGACCTGCGCGGTACGGGCCGCGGCCGCCAGCGGATGCACACCGCTGCGGCCGGTGTAGCGCTTGCCCTCGCTAATTGCGCGTCGACTCAGCGCCACGGAGAGCGCCAGCGCCAGGATGATGTCCTCATCGTTCGGCTGGATATCCAGCGGTGAGAAATCGTCTTCCGGCGGCACGCGATGCACCATATGCTCCACTCGCCACACGCCGCTACGGGTGACCACGCGCCCGAGCAGGATGGTGTTGGCCCATGCCCGCCAGGTGAGCCCGGTTTGGGTGCCCGGCACCGGTGGGGGTGCATCCATGCCTTCCCAGCGGGGAACCAATGTGCCGCTCTCATCGAACAACCGCACCACCCGCATCACATTCACATCGGCGGGCATATCGATTTCCTGGTCGCCCTGCAGCACCGCGATGGCGCTCACCGCCTGCCGCGGCATGGAGGTGCTGTAGCGGCGGATCCCCTCGGCAATGGCATCGTTGAGGAAGTCATCGTCCCACAACGGATCGGGGCCATGATCCTGCAAGCGATTGCGCAACATGTTGCGCATGTGAAGTCGGGTGGTCATGAGAGGGGTCCTTTCACCAGGGGTTCGGATGCCATTTGCCGAAGTTCGGAATCGGGATCGTGCTCGCCCAGTGTGCTCATCGCCGAGCGCCGACTCATCAGCCCGTTCTGCACCCGGGTCACAGCCGTGCGCACGGCGGTTTCGGTATCGCTGGGCAGAATGGGTGGCCAAATAGCCACCGGTGTGCCGAAGCCGGTGATATCTAATGGAAGGTGGTGCGCCATCATCTGCAGGAAAAGCTGCGCCCGCTGGGTGATGGCCGTATCCCATTGCCGACGCTTGCGCTGTACCTTCTGCACCAGTGGTTGAATCTCCACCTCCAGCGCGGCACCGCTAAGATCGCGACCGCTGTCCCCAAAGGCCGTGCGCGGGGTTTCGCTGAGGTCATGCAGCATGCGGAAGAGCAGGTCCATGTATTTCAGGTGCACATCGGCACCACCACCCTGCAGCAAATCCAGCAGGTAGGCGCGGGCGCCTTCTGGCAGCTCCCATTTGGCGCCAGGCCCGATCCGGATTCCCTCGGTGCCATCCACGCCCTCCAGCACGGTGATGGGCGCACCGGAGAGATCGAGGATGCGGCTGAACACGTTCATGCGCTTGTTGATTTCGGTGCATACCGGCATCAGGTCGGTGAGATCGGATTGGCCCCAGAACCGGGTTGGCTGCGGATCGTTGGCGATGATCACGTACGGGATTTGCCCATACGGATTGGCGATATCCACCAGCACCTGGTTATTGGCCTGCACGCGGAAGCTGGTGTGCGTCCAGATCTCGAGTGTGGGGATCGGCTTGTCCATATCGATGGTCCGTTCCACCTGCACCCCGAACTGCTGTTGTAGCTGGCGTGGCGTGGCGCGATACAGGTGCCGCACCGCATCCACCGCGCGCGGATTATCGGCTGCGGTTTGCACGGTGAGACTGCCTGGATCCACGGCGACCACGCTCGGCAGGTCGAGGGTGGCGTTCCAGGTGATTTTCATGGCCGCATCGCCATGGATGAGGGCATCGGTGGCGAGCGCGATATCGAAGCGGGTGAGGCCGAGGGCATCGCGCCAGTCCAGCAATGTGCGTTCGGCAATGGTGGCGCGCTGGGCCGCCCCGGGGGTGGCAGGAATGCTGATCCCAACCGGTGCATTGAAGACATAGCTCACGGTTTTGCGTAGCAATGTGCGGGCATAGTTAAACGAAAGCGTATCCGCCGTGGTGGCGAACCCGTCGGCATAGGCAGCGTACTCGTTGTAATGCTGCAGGCGCGAATCGTCGGCCGGTGTGCGGGTTCCGGGTGGCCACCCGGTGGCAATACCGGTATGGCCGATAGCAGTGATATTCACAGGCGCGAACCATCCTTTCCTGGCGGCACGGCCCGATGGGCCACACCGCGCGTAATGCAGGCGAAACAGAATGGACCAGCTGCTGCTCGGGGAAACGTGTATCGACCCGATTTCCACAAGGCGCCGTACTGCATCCGCCCGGTGTCGAACGGTGCACATCAATATTAGAACATATGTTCTGTTCTGCTTCTACTATCTATACGCATCGGGAAGAGACCGAAAAGGGGATTTCGGCCGGCGATTGTGTAAATTGCCCGAAATTGATCGGGAGGGGGATAAGTCAGGAGCCGATAAAGGGCGCCATGATCCAGCGAACGAACCGCCAAATCGTCTGTGCCGGCGTGAGATCCTGGTCCCAAAGCCAGGCACTGCCGAGCCAATCGCCCCAGTACCCGGCATGAATCCAGAACGCCAGCACGGCAGTGGCCAACGCGGCGAGCGCGAACATAGCCGTCCGCACGATGCGGTTAAAGCTTGGCGAGGTTTTCTTCTGGAGCAGCGTATCGAGGATCGACGATTCCCACGCCTTCCATGGCGATAGCAGGAAAGCGCGGGTGAGCAGTGCCACCACCGCGAATACCAGGCCGTACCCAAGACCATAGAGAATCGCATTGCCAGTGAGGGTGCCGCGAATGAGATTCTCGCTGACGTCATCAGGCACAAACGGTATATGTCGAATCCTGCAGAGGATATCGCCGCAAACCTTCGGCTCGCTGTTATAGAACGTGGTGAACCATGCGGGCCCCTGGGCAGGTTCGCCCGCGCCAGAGATGCTCACCGGATTGCGTTCGTCAAAAACGATGTACTCCCCGATCGATCGATAGACGCCTGGAGCCAGCAGCAACATGCTCAGCAACAACAGGGAGTTCGCCCAGCTCAGCCAGCGCATACGGCTGGCCCTGGATCGCATCGCGTTGGTGATGTCCTGTTCGTACCTGCCCTGAACTGGCGTGTAACCCAGGAACGATTTTGCTCGTCCCCATGTTTGGCCGGCAGCATTGTCCGGATTTCGAAATCCGATTTCCTCCAGGAACAGGCGGGTGAGGGGAGCGATGAACTGTTCCAGGTTCTGGCGATAGCTGGTGTGATCGGCGAGGTACGACCTCATGTTGGTAACGCGGCGCGAAATGGGCCGCAGTTCGGCAACCCCATCGGGCGTTGGGGAATAAAGCACATCGCCGAGGCCGAACTCTGCCACCAGGTCGTTCGTTGCCCAAAAATCGATCCATTGCCTGATCGGTGTGCCAAACGAGAATTTCGGCATCTGGCGCGTGTACACGCCGTTATTTACCCCAAACTCCTCCAACGGGTTTGCGCCGGTCAACACGGAAAGCACGAGCGCAGCCACCAGGAAGCACGCGACCGGGTGCAAAAATTGCGCGACACCCGCACAGGCGATCAGGCCAAGGAACAGCAGGCCGAAACCGAGGAACTGCGACATGCGATAGGGATCGTGAGCATCATTCAGGCGCGAAAACGAGACGGGGATAGCCCATGCGCCGAACCCGATGGCGATCAATACGGGCAGCGCGATCCACCCGGTTGAAACGTTGAATATCAGGACGATGGCCGACGAGAGCGCGAGGAGAAGGCCGAGATATTGGGCCAGCGACAAATTGAGACCATAGGGAATCCCCGGTATCCGCGCGGGCCTTGGCCGCGCGTGTGCTCCCATGCCCAGCGCTACCGCGCCAATCCCCGTGGTTGCAATGAACAGCCACTGCCACCGGTTCAGGGGGCCGCTATCGGGGAAGGCATCGAGGTTCATCCCGGCGATCATGGCTGCTATCGCGCAGAGCAACGAAAGCCAGGCAAACATCATCCCCAGCGATGTGCGCTGTTCATCACGCCGGAGCTGCAACAGCAGGCTCGTCTTCTTGAGCGGAGATCCGAAAGTGACGAACGACACATCTTTTTGCGCCACCTTGGCGAGTAAATCCCGGGAATTCAGGACATCGTAGGAAACCACCGAGCCGAGCGAATGGCCGATGACAATGAGTTTCTCGACGGTGTAGTGGTCGTGCAGCCAGAGGAACGTACGCATCACCGTTGATCGGATCGCGGCGGAGCGAACACCGTCATGCACATAGGTAAGTACATCGCCAAACGATGTGGTCATTTTCAGGATGATTGCGCTGGCGTATTTCTGCAGGAACGGCACGAAGCCAATGGCGAGCAGCAGGCAAATGGTCCACTGGAAGAGGATAGCAATTAGTCCGCCCACAATTGTGAAGGCCAGGGCGTTGAGGAGCTTCACCGGCATCATCGATATCGATGGCGGCGGTGGTGGACTGGGGCGAGAAACGGAAAGCGTGTGGGCATCGGCACCGGGATCCCGTTCCCATATCAGGGCCAGATGCCGCAGGATCAGGCTGGGGGCCACGCCCAATGCCCAGTTTGCCACCAGCCGGAATGGTGGGGGATTGAATTCGCCATCCCACCAGGCTTCGACGGCAACCAATTTCCGTATCTCCTCGGACGTATCGTCCTTCCGTACCAGGTCCACATCAATGTACGAGGGCTGAAAAACAGCGGGGGTTGAGGCGGTGCTTTGCAGCAATGCCTTGGGAAGCGACGCGATATCGACTTCGTCCGTGATGGATTGGCTGTTGGCTTGAACGGGAGCGCGGCCAGTAGCGGGTGACGCTCCGTGCTTCCGGTTACGTTCCAGGATGTTCACGCCCTCAAAGAGATTGAGGTCGGGGTCGTTGTTTTTGTACCAGTTGTGATCGTCGGTGGTGGCTCGCTTGATCCATTCGAGCGAGGGATTCATGTAGCCCTCAAGCATGTCCCCGGGTTTGGATGTTCCCATGCCATGAACAAATACCACCGCCACATTGGCCGTCGGCGGTTTGGGTTCCCGTAACGTGCGTCCGGGAGCCGAAGTATCCTGCCCGGCAATTTCCTGGTTGGTGGCCGCACCCTGGTCCTCTCCCTGAGAGGTGACAGGTGAAGGGGCCGCCTCGCCCTTAACCGGTGGAATTTCCTTGTCGAGTTCATGCAGGGGATCGCGCATGAGGGGCACCTCCAGGNNGTCGTTCGTGTAACCGGTCGCGGTCGCTGCCGCGGGATTTAGTAGCTGCTTAACGGACAATGCACCCGCCGGTATCACCGACATGAGATACTTAACCGATCCGGGTGTATACCGCATGCGGTATCCCTTCCACAAATCGTGCTTGTGTAGGGAGAAACCCCGAAACAACGCGGAAATCGCCGTATTACAATATCGAAACAGGCCTGCCTCCGGGTTGTATTCGCTCGTGAATTATTTCACTATATGGGTGTCGGTCGTCCCGTCTCAGGATGACAACAGGCGGGCCGAAAATACGGTAGAAGCGCAAAGGCTTCTGCCGGGAGCCAGGTGGATGCGCGATATTCTGCCCGGCCAAGGAAAGGATTCGTAACGCTATGGTCTCCCGAATTTCTACCCCGAAAGTGTTTAGCAACCTGACCAATGATGAGTTGGTTGCCAAGGCCGTGGAACGCGGCGAGGGCGAGGTGGCTTCCACCGGCGCGCTTGCTGTACGCACCGGTAAGTTCACCGGTCGGTCCCCCAAGGATAAATTCGTTGTGCGCGAGCCGGGCAGCGAGGACAAAATCTGGTGGGGTGCCGTCAACCAGCCGGTTGAAGAAGACAAGTACGAGGTCTTCAAGGCCGATGTCGAACAGTACCTGCAAAGCAAGGACGTGCTGTTCACCCAGAACCTCAGCATCGGTGCCGATGAGCACTACGCCTATCCGGTGAACCTCACTACTGAAAGCACGTACGCTGCCCTGTTCTGCCGACACCTCTTCATTGTGGGCGAGCGCAATCTCACCAGCGAGCCGATCACGATTTTGCATGCGCCTGGGTACAAGGCCGATCCCGCCCGCCACGGCAGCCGCACTGAAACAGCCGTGATGCTCCATCCCACGAAGCAGGAAATCGTGATTGCTGGCACGCTGTACTCCGGCGAGATGAAGAAGGGCGTCTTCACGATGATGCAGTACCTGCTGCCGAATCGTAATGTCGCCACGATGCACTGCTCCGCCAACTACACCGACAAAGAGAGCGAAACCACCGTGTTCTTCGGTCTTTCCGGTACTGGCAAGACCACCCTCAGCAATGACCCCAAGGCCACGCTGATCGGTGACGATGAGCACGGCTGGAGCGACAACGGCGTCTTCAACTTTGAAGGCGGCTGCTACGCCAAGACGATCAACCTGAGCAAAACCGCTGAGCCCACCATTTGGGCCGCCACCAACATGACAAACACCGTGTTGGAGAATGTGCCGCTGGATCCGGAAACCAAGGTGCCGGATTACAACGACAACAGCCTTACCGAAAACACCCGATCCGCATTCAGTGTGGAGCAGGTTCCCAATGTGGATAACGATGGCCTCGGTGGCCATGCCAAGCGCATTGTGTTCCTCACCGCCGATGCCAGCGGCGTGTTACCACCGGTGAGCAAGCTCACCCGCGAGCAGGCACTGAGCATGTACCTGCTGGGCTTCACCAGCAAGGTTGCCGGTACCGAGCGCGGTATCACCGAACCGCAGCGCACATTCAGCCCGTGCTTCGGTGGCCCATTCCTGCCACTGCATCCGGAGCGCTACGCCGAGCTGCTGGGCATGAAGATCGATGAGCATCAGCCGAG
>DJVD01000161.1:10500-14168 GCA_002440805.1 Chloroflexi bacterium UBA6265 | reverse complement strand
GTCTTCAACCTCGAAATGCCAACCCATGCCGAAGGTGTGAGCGATAACGTGCTCGATCCGCGCACAAGTTGGGCAGACAAGGATGGTTACGACACGGCCGCCAACGATTTGATGGATGCGTTCCGCAATCGCGCGGAAGAAATGGACATCAATGACGAGTGGACCGGCTGGCTGAAGAAGTAACCGACGCTTCTCCTGTCCCCGGCGCACAAAGTCTCCCCCGGAGTTCGCTTCGGGGGAGACTTTTTGTCTGTGAGAAGGGTGGGAATTCGATGCGTTCGGCCGGATGAAGCCGGCCATGGGCGGATTCCACAGATATCCGCCCCTACCTCTTGCATAACGAAGCGCCATTGCACGCCCGAGTCAGGCTGAGGCGAAGCCGGGAATCGGCAGGAAGCCCTTATTCCCCGGACGCAGTGCCGAACCGCTGCACGTTGCGCNNCTCCCTCGCCTTCGCGATCTCATCCTCGCGGTTCTTCGGCGGAGCGGTAGTTACCAGCGTGGCCAGCAACCGTTCGGTGGTGGCGGTGATCTCCTCTACCGCGCGATCGAACGCTTCGGCGTTGGCTGCACTCGGCTTCACACTGCCGCTCACCTTGCGCACGTATTGCAGGGCGGCGTTGCGGGCATCATCCGGGGTTGCGGGCGGATCGTAATTGAACAGCGGTTTAATGTTGCGGCACATCACACACCTCGTCGTTGTTGCATGGTTTCGGCGGCATCTTCGTCGGGTACCGTCCATCCCATACAACTGCCGATAAATGTCAGGCCGGCAGCAACTGCAAAGGCAGTCTGCCATGCGGCAAGGTTGGGCTCGTTGCCGGCGCTGCCAAGCGTGGTCACGCCGATGACGGAAAGCACAGTACTCAACAATGCTACACCCAGCGCACTTGCTATTTGCCGCTGCACGCTAAACACCATGCTGGCGCTACCGAGTTTGGCGCGCGGGATGGTTGCCATGCTGGCCGCCTGGTTGGGCAGGAAAATGCCGGCCATGCCAAATCCGATCACAAACATCACCAGCCCCACCAGCCAGAGCGAGGTATCCAGGCCAACACGGCTCAGCGCCAGGATCGCGGCTGTCACCAACAGCAGGCTTCCACCCATTAATCGACTCGGCCCTACCTTTGGGTACAACCTCGCCACGAGCTGGGTACTCACCACCACCCCCAGCGCCTCCGGCATGGTGGCCAGTCCGGATATCAGGGGCGTCTCGCCGCGCACATCCTGCAGGAACAGGGGCACCAGGAAGAGCGTGCCCAGAAAACCTGCAGTGGCGAAGAACGAAACCCGAATGGTGGAGTTCAGCAGCCGGTCGTTTAGCAACCGCAGGTCCACCATCGGCCGCGGGATTCGCAGTTCGTGCCACACGAAGGCGATCAGCAGCGCCAGCCCGATTAATCCGGGAGCAGCAATCGTGGGCTGGGTCCAGCCCACATCAGGGCCTTCCAGCATCGCGTACATGGCTGCGCCCAGTCCGAACCCGCCCAGCAGGAATCCGATCCAGTCCAACTTGCCGGCGTCGCCATCGGACGGCTCATCAACGAGGTAGCGCCAGCCGTACACAATCGCGAACACTGCAATTGGCACCTTGGCGAAAAAGGTCCACGGCCAGGTGGAAACCTGCAGGATCACGCCACCCACAATCGGCCCCAGCGCCGGCCCAAGGACAAGGGCGTACATCAGCACGCGCCCGACCGCGATACGTTCGGCTGGCGGGAAGGTGCGATAGAGCAGCGCCATCCCCACCGGTACCAGCAGGCCACCGCCCAGCCCCTGCAGGGCGCGGAAGAACACCAATTGATTCAGCGATTGCGCGAACCCGGCCATCAGGTTGGTGATGGCGTAAATCAATAACGCCGTGAGAAAGACGTTCTTGGTGCCGAACCGATCTACCAGCCAACCGCTGGCGGGCATGATCACGGCCAGGCTGACGAGGTAGGCCACAGATACCGCCTCGATCTCGCTGGGCAATACTCCAAACTCGCGGCCGAGGGTGGCCAGGGTGACATTGACCATCGTGGCATCGAGTGAACTCAATACCATGCTGCTGACATAGATGGCCGCCACAATGTATTTCTGGTGGGTGGTGAATTTGCGTAACACGGCGGCTCCTGCGGGCATGATCGGCACATTGCCGTGTCGCAATCGTCGCACAGCCGGGCACATTCGGAAAAAGTCCGGATCAGGTGGCTGCGGCGTTGCCAGCGCTGTGGGCGAACGTTGGGCCGGTTGGGAAAACGTAGATCACATACACCAGTTCGCCCGTGGAATCGTCAATCTGCAGGTCGAAGCTGCTTTCACCGGGCGCGGTGATACTGTTGGCCGCCACCTGTTCCATCGCCGCCGGAATGATAAGGACATCGGTGCTCTGGGTGGTTTTCTCGATGTTCACGTAATCCGGCTGGAACGTATAGGTGCGCGCTTCCAGGTTGGAAACCACGTATGAATCACCATCACCTGAGACATGCAACTGCCGCCAGGTACGGGCCCCCTCAGGCGGTTGTTCGAAAATGAACGGGCTGCCGGCATCCATTGGTTCGCAGCCAGCCGCATCGAAGGTGCGGATGCTCTGTCCCGTGCAAGCGCGCACATCGAAACGGATCCGCGCACTCGTCACTGCCGGGTTGGGGGAGAGATAGAACTGCACCTGCAGGCTGGAAACGTCCGCAGCCACCGGCACCACACCACTCCATCGCAGCCGCGCCGTTGCGGCATCATAATGCGGCCGCAACGTGCCCAGCCGCACCGGTTCACCATCGCGCTCGGCGATCACCACCACGGAAACAGTGTCGGCCGGGCCGTCGACCGTCAGCCTGGTCTGCCACGATCCTGCCGGCAGGTTAATGAACTGGCGGGTGAGATTGCCGGTAATCGTATCCGGCACCCATGCCTGGTCGCCCCGGACAGCACCCAGCAGCACAATTGTTTCCACGGCATCTTCGCTACAACCCGTACGCACATCACCGCCGATATTGCGCAGCGATTCGGCATTGCAGGTGGTTGTGACAATGGTGAGGTTTCGCTCGCTGCCACGTGCCTGCCATCCCGCGAAAGCGGTGACGACCAGCAGCACCACGGCGATCCCGGAAACCATCCTGGCGGAAAGATCGCGGCTGCCGCGAGTACGCACCAGCCACAATGCCCATCCGGCGGCAAGCAGCATCCCAAGGGCTGACACCAGCGTTGGGGTGAGGGGCGTTTGCGGTGCATCCTCGATAGAGCGACCGCTGGCATTGCCGAGCAGGTAAAACACCACCAGCGCAATGCCGGCAAGCGCCAGCACAATGGTGCCCATTGCGGCCCACAACACGAGTCCTGATCGGTTGGATTGTTGATTGGTCATTTCATGACATCCTGGTAGCGGCCCGGGAACCCGGGCCGCACGATATGGTGCCATATCTGCAACGTGGAGTGCCCGTACCGGGTTGCCCGGGGATCAGAAAAGACGTTCCCACACCGCATAGCCGGCGATACCGACAATGAGCGACACCACCACCACGATGACGATCATCGTGTAGATAATGCGCGCTTTTCCGGGCGTGCGCGGATCGAACAGCGGTTCGTCCGATTCAGGGGGTGGTAGCGGACGTTTCATTGATCATCTGCCTCGTGGTAGCCGGCGCCTTGTTCTCGTGCGGGGCGGGAGTTCCGATGTCGGTCGGGTC
>DJVD01000161.1:874-10472 GCA_002440805.1 Chloroflexi bacterium UBA6265 | reverse complement strand
GCGCTCCAGGTGCCTCCTGGGACCGATTCCGATGAACCCGCGCTCAGGTCAGCATCGGCGGCGTTGGTGGCCAGGTAAATAGCGCTCACATTGCTGGGCCAGCGTGTTTGCAGCGTCACCATATTCTCGGCGGGAACAATCCATCGCCAGTAGTGCTTGTCGTCGAAACTCCACAGGAAGATATTGCCACCCATGCGAATGGTGTCGCCGGCCTCAGTGCGCGAGCAGCTATCGAGGAACTCCCGGGTCACGGTCGTGCCTGACGGTACCGAGGTGCAGGTCCAGGTACTTACCCGCAGGGTCTCGACGGCTGTAAATGCGGAGACAAGAACGCCGATGGTCCACACGCATCCCAGGATTGCGGCTACGATATGCACCCGCCATGCCGAAGTGGGGCGGATCTTCCAGGTAAACACGAAAAACGCCAGGGAAATCAGGAACCAGAGCGCGTGGATCACCAATACCTTGGTGAACGAAGCGGTCGCGTCCATCGTGCCCAGGCGGGGCTGTTTCAGGCTCAGCCACGTATCCTGGGCCATGATGATACCCGCGCTCACGGTAATGAGCAGCCATATATGGAAGGCTGTCGATTCGCTGTCCTGCAGCGCCGAGTGAGCAGTTTGTTCAGATGCGTGGCGACCGGCGTCGTCTGTCATGATGTGCCCTCTGTGCTCACCGCGTGGTTATTGTTCATCATACGTCCAGAATGGCGCATACCGGCAATGGCGCGTGGTCTATGATTAACCGTAGTCAACCGCACGACGTGCTATGAACCAAAGGGGAAATCCATGCCGAAATCGCGCGTGATCGCTCTACTGACCCTGTTTGTGCTGTCTGCCATTCTCACAGCGTGTGGTAACGATAATGATGCCGAGGGTACCACCGAGCCCACCGCCACGCGCCAGCCAGTGGCCACCATTGCCGCTGCCGATGATGGCACGGCTGAGGCGGAACCTGCCGCGACGCGAGACACGCGCACTGTGGCGGTGATGGATGCATCACCCCCCATCGTGGAAGTGACGGCGGCTACGCCAATTCCCGGTGAATCCACAGTCGTGGCCGCGACCCCGGCGACGGAATCTGCTGCAACCAACCCGGTGCAGGCCACCTTTATCCTGACCGGCGTCGAGCAGCAGGATTTCCTTGTCACCGATGAGGGCTGCGTTGGTTTGGGGGATCGGCGTGGCCTTAAGCCCGGCGCCCAGGTGATCGTGCGCGATGCCAGCGGTACGGTCGTCGATGTGAGCGAGCTTCAACCGGGCGAATCTGGCGATGGGTGCAGCTGGGTGGCCGATCTCTCGGTGCCGGATAGCGAATTCGTCAGCATTAGCGTCCCGATGATTGCCGATGTCTGGTTCAGCCAGTCCGATCTGGGTTCGGGCATGGTCGAAATCCCCCTGCCATAAGGCGAACGCAAAAGGGACCGGCCATATGGCCGGTCCCTTTTCGGTGCTTACCAGAGACGAATCGCCCCGTAGTAATGAGCGGCGTAATAATCGCTCCACACCCAGCCGATGTTTACGTCCGTGCCTTCGTTTTCCGCATGCACGAACTGGCCATCGCCGATGTAGATGCCGGTGTGGCTAATGCCATCGCCGAACGTACCGGCGAAGTACACGTAGTCACCTGGTTGCAGGTTGGCAGCATCCACCCAGGTGCCGTAGTTCACCTGGCCGGCGGTGCCATGGCCGATATCGATGCCCACGGTATTGAGGGTGACGTACTGGGTGAAGCCACTGCAATCGAACCCGGACGGGGTATTGCCTGCCCAGACATAGGGGTAACCCACGAACTGCAGGGCGAAATCAACGATGTACTGGCCATTGGCCACAGGTGCATCTGCGGTTGATTCCTCAGCATCGGTGGCGGCAACCTGCGCCGCTCGCTGGAATGTGACTTCTTCCGACAGGATGTCGGTTTCCTGTGCGAGGGCGGAGGTGCCCAGGCCGAGTGCGGCTGTGGCCGCAAGTGCGCTCACCGTTCGTTTGGCGAACAGGCGGCGAGATATCAACGATGCCGAAGTCGGCCTCGTCTCGTCGTAGAACGACATAAGGAGTGGTTCCTTCCCTCTTGGGTTGTTCATGCGGAGAAATCCGCATGGTGCTGTTACAAACCGTCACCCTGCACCACCAGCCATGGTGTGCTTCAGGAGACGGTGGCGCTCAGGGAGCGAGCGCCGCATGGAGTGTTTGGACAGTCATGTCATGAACGTGCGGTCCCAACAAACCTCGGGGATGGTAACACACCTCGCCAAGGTGGCGTTCGGGTTTGAAATCGCACCGGCAAGGGGTATGAGGGGATAAATCCCCCTTTGGGCCGGCCCATGTTGGTACAATACCCAAAGCAATTAGCCGTTTTACGGGAGAGGCAACCATGGCCTATCGGTTCCTTCTGGAAGTTCCGGATGCGCTCTACGCGCAAGCAAATGTCGTTATTAGCCACGCACCCGATGCGGGCATTGTGGATGTCCACGAAGGTATCGGCGGCGATTTCGATAATCCGGGCAAAACTATCACCGTTTCCGCCCACTCACTCGATATCGTCCACCGCCTGAAGTCCTGGTATGCCGATGTCCTCTTCAACCAGCCCGATGCCGCGCCGGTAAACTACCTGCTCACAAATGGCATCCGCATGGGGGTGGCCGCCTATGATCCCGACGATGTGGTTGCCGCCATTCGCCGCGACCAGCCGTGGGTGGAGCGATCGATCCCCAAGATCGGTGAGCATGCCACCCGCACCGCACCGCAGGGCGTTTTGCAGCCGGCCATGGCCTCTGCCGCTGTGCGATCGACTGGGCCCACCACCTCACATGCACCGCAACTGGCATCCATTAACATCCTCGCCACCGATGAACCACGCGATCATCCGGTGATGGATATTGAGGATGTCTCCATGCTGCACCTGGGAGTGATCGATCTCGCCCGACCCGAGCGTGCCTACGCCGAGATTTTCGGCGCGGCGTTGGTCGATCGCGCTGATCGCGACGGCAAGGGCGGCTGGATTTGGCATGGCGCCGATTACGACGACGAGCAGGAAGCCCAGCTGGGTACCGAGCCCGATTTCGCCTTTGTGCAGAACGGCCCGCTCGTGATCGCGCTGGAGCGCATGGGCCGCGCCTATCCGCTGGACGTGTTCGCCCATCCGCCTGCACCCATCCGCCTGATGGTGGATGACCCCAGCTTCCATGCCATTCGTGGCGAAGTGCTGGGTCGGAACTGGAACGTGATGGACGATTCCACCGCGGGCGTGTTCGGCTTCCGCGATCCCTTTGGTTACACATGGGCGATTCACAGCGAATCGTTCGAGAAAGATGTTCTCCCCAATGCTTGATGCCTACCGTGACCTGATTGAGGGCCTCACCGAGGAGAGCACCACCCTGCGCGAAATGCTCGGCAATCCGGTTGCCGACGATCTCTCCCCCGAAGCACTGGCGTTGTTGAAAGAGGTTCGCGCGCGCGAGGCTGCCATGCTGCTGCGTGCCCAGCGGATGATGCGCCACGATAACATCAACCTCCGCGCCATCGAAAACGAGCCCGCCGTCGTCAACGCCCAAAAGCTGGACGGCACTCCGGAGGAATTGATGGCCGGCGCCCAGAATGACCGTGGCGAACTGGTGAGTGTGCTCATCAACCTCACGCTCAAGGATTGGGAACGGAAGGTGCCGCACTGGGTGCTTGGCGAAACAACCATCGCCGACGAGGTCGAAAATCACCTCTCCTGGGAGGAAGACACCCTGCCCCGGTTCGAGGCCGCGCTGGGATAGGTCATTTGCCTGAAAAAGAGGGTGAGCCGTCGGGCGGAACTCCGACGGCTCAGGAAGAGAAGGGTGTCACGTTCGCCGAGTGGTAGCAGGATAAAGGTGGGGATTGCTCACCCTCGGCGTGACACCTCCACTATAGAACACTTGTTCGTAAAGCGCAAGAGGGTACCTACACATGCACGGCGAATACAAAACCCCCGGCGGCAAGCTGGTGGTTGTGGATTTCGATATCGTCGATGGTCGCTTCAAGAATATGGTGATCAGTGGCGATTTCTTCCTCTATCCCGAGGAAGAGCTGGGGCCACTCACCAACGCGCTGGAAGGCGTGGATGTGGAGCTGGACGATGAAAGCTTCGCCGAGCGCATTCGCATGGATATCCATCCCGATACCGAGCTGCTTGGTACCTCGCCCGAAGGCATTGTCATTGCTGTGCGCCGCGCCCTGGAAGGAGCGCAGGCATGAGCGATCGTCACGATCCTACCCCCGAGCAGCGCGCCGATTGGCAACGACGCTTCCGCAGCACCACCTGGACCCTGCTGCCCAATCCCCCGCTGGCACCCCGTGCCCAAAACGCGATGGATGAAGTGCTGCTGGAAGAAATGGCCGCCGGCCGGCGGGGGCCACACATTCGTTTCTGGAACTGGACCAGTAATGCCGTTATTATCGGCCGCTTCCAGAGTGTGAAAAACGAAATCAATCTCGCTGCTGCCGAGGAGATGGGCGTCACCATCAGTCGTCGCCTCACCGGCGGTGGCGCAATGCTGATTGAGCCGCAAAACGCGATTACCTACACCATCGCTGCGCCGGAAGAGCTGGTGAAAGGGATGAGCTTTGCCGAAAGCTATCAGTTCTTCGATAGCTGGGTGCTGGATTCGCTGCGAGATTTGGGGGTGGATGCCTGGTATGTGCCGCTGAACGATATCACCAGCAGTGGCGGCAAAATTGGCGGCGCCGCGCAGGCGCGCAAGAAGGGCATCGCCCTCCATCACACCACCTGCGCCTATGCCATGACCCCCGGAGTGCTTACACGCATCTTGCGGATCGGCAAGGAGAAGCTCAGCGACAAGGGCATTACCAGCGCTGACAAACGGGTCGGGCCGTTGCGTGATCAAACCGATCTCGATCGCGATGTGATCATCAACCACATGATTGGCCATTTCCGCGATCAGTACGGCTTGGTCGATAGCAACTTTACCGATGGCGAGCACCAGCGCCTGCAGCACCTCGTGGCCGAGAAGTACGACACGGACGACTGGGTTTACGCCCTGCCGTAGGCATGCTGGCATGGGAAACAACAACACGATCATGCCTGCAACAGCGTCATTATGGTTAGCAATTCACGGTAGTGCATTGATATACTCGGGCGGAACGCATGAGATAGCCGAACGTGTAGCAGGATCGAGAGTTACGCTTGCGCCATTTTCGCCACTTGCCCCCGCCGCTGCTGATCCTTGTCCTGGTGCTGCCGTTGGTGATTGTTGCGGGATCAGGTGCTGCAGTGCTGGCCCTGCAACCGGATACGCTCACTCCCGCCGAGTACCTCGCCCATAAACCGAACGAGATCGGTCGTGTCCCGATCCTGATGTATCACAGCATTGTGCCGAATGGCACGCCACCCGATCCCAGCGTGGATGCCTACATGTACCGCACCCGAGATGAATTCTGGAACGATATGCTCTGGCTGTATGAGCACGATTTCTACCTCGTGGGCGTGAACGACCTCATTAGTGGCAATCTCGATGTTCCCCTCGGCAAACATCCGGTTATCTTCACCTTCGATGACAGCACCAGCCTGCAGTTCTCAGTGATTGTTTCCCCGTCGAGCGAGATCACCATCGATCCGGATTGCGCGGTGGGCATCATGGAACAGTTCTACAAGGAGTACCCGGGGTTTGGCCGCGGGGCCCATTTTGGCGTTGTGCCGGGGAATCTCTTCTCCTGGCCCGCAAACGACCAGGATGATCAGTTCGACTGGAAGGTGCAGTGGCTTATCGATAACGGGTACGAAGTGGGGAACCACACCGATTTGCATCATGACCTGCTCACGATGGACGACGAGGACTTCAGGTGGACCATCAGCGCCCCTATCTTCTGGGCCGACAGGTTCATGGGTGCCGATCACCCGCAGAACGCAACACGGGTGCTCACCCTGCCCTTCGGCATCGGACCCGATGAGACGACCCAACCCCACAAAATGCAGATGCTGCGCGAGGGCTTTACGTACGATGGTCACCCGATCCAACTGACAGGTGTGCTGGAACTGAACGGTGGTTCAAGCGAGGTGCCATGGTCCAAGAAGTGGGATCCTTTTTCAATCCCCAGGCTTCCCGCTGATGATGCCGTGCTGGCCGAGTTCAAAGAGGTGCATCTCGCCGGGGAGAATCCCTACTACACCAGCGATGGCAACCTGAAAACGGTCACCATCCCCTGGCCATTGCCGGAGATGCAGTGGGGAAAGCTGAATCCCGATGCCATCAGGAAAGCCGGCAAGACTTTGGTAAAGTACAATCCGGGCAACGGATCCATCATCAAAAAAGTCACTTCCAGTGCCGATCGGNNCCATGACTGCGGTGGGGATGACGTAATCCGGCCTGATCCTGAACCGATGTCACCCTACCGTGAGCGCAATTGCCAGCAAGGGTATAATTGCCCCATACGGGCACTGATGCCTGGTGCCGATCCGGCACACGCACCCAAGCAGATACAGGACATTCCACTATGGCAACGGCACCAACACTGACACCGAACACACCAACCCAACCGGCGGGCGAACGCAAAATCGTGGTGGCGCAGGAGCTCGGCTATTGCTGGGGTGTGCGTCGCGCCCTCGATATCATCGAGGAGGCCGCATCGCCCGAAGCGCGTGTCGCCCCGATCGGCGACATCATCCACAATCCGCAGGTGGTCGAACGCCTCCGCGGTCGCGGCGTGGAAGGGAGCACCTCGGTCGACGAGGCCAGGAGCCGGGGCTTCAATCGCGTGGCGATCACCGCCCACGGGATGGGGCCACATTTGGCCGAGCAGGCCAAGGCCAACAACATGGAGCTGATCGATACGACCTGTCCGCTGGTGATCAAGGTGCAGCGACTGGCCCAGAAACTGGTACGCCAGGGCTACTACATCGTGATGTATGGCGATTCCTATCACCCGGAAGTAAAGGGCGTTCTCGCCTGGGCCAATACCACCAAGAGCTGCGCCGCCAAGCATATCGAGGAGCTTCCCTGGAACGCGCCTCGAGGCAGCAAGGAACCCGGCGCCATTGTGCCACCGCGCAAGGTGGCCCTGGTCAGCCAAACCACCAAGAACATCGCCGAACTGATGGAATTCAGTAGCGAACTGCAGCGGATGGTGATGCCCGAAGGTGGCGAGTTCCGCCTTTGCAACACCATTTGCGAGCCCACCACCGAGCGCCAGAACGCGCTGAAGGCCCTCACCTCGCAGGCACACGTGATCCTCGCGATCGGCGGAAAGAAGAGCTCCAACACCGCTCGCCTTGCCGACGTGGGAAACCAGATGGGCGTGCCCAGTTTCCACATCGAACGCCCCGAGGATATCCAGCAGGAATGGCTTGATGCCGCCGGGGATGGCAATGTTGGTATCACGGCCGGTGCCTCGACGCCCGATGACGTGATTGAGCAGGTCGTGGCCTATTTGGTTGAACGCGGTTATTCGGCCCCTGATGGCGGTATCCGCCCGGTCGATCCCGAATACGTACCCAACTTCTAAACCGCATGAACTACGACCGGACCAATTTGGTCCGGTCGTTTTTGTTACTTCAGAACCTGGTTGGTATGCGCGGCATTGGCCCACTGCCACCACACCAGCGCCGAGGGGATGGCCAGCACCAACATGCCAGCCGCCAATACCAGCACGCCCTCGGGTTCGTCTTGCAGCCACGAGCTGATCGTCATCGCGGCGATCGTCACCAGCATCACGGTGGTGAAACCTGCGACAGCCAGCACCAGCGTGCNNAGCCGAGATCAAGGTACTTCACCAGCCAGAAGAGCAGGCGAGTCTCCCCAAGTTCGGTACTGAAGCCGTTGCGATAGACATTCGTGATCTGGGCGAGCCACATGAGCGCGAAGAGTCCGGCCTGAACACCCAGCGTCCATTTAGTGATCGACATCCAGCGGGAACTCACGTTCAATGTACTTCCCTGAAGCGCATTCACGCCCAGTAGTACCACTATGCCCGCCAATGCCGTAATGGCGGCATACAGCAGGAAGAACTTCTCCGCATTCCCTTCTGGGAACTGCTGGTATTCCTGGCCCATTACCACGGTGACCATTGTATAGATGACGAACAGGGCCAGTCCCAGCGAGATCGCCGCCGCTGTCTGGACGTTGGATAACCACAGCCAGGCCGAGATGAACAACCCGATGGCAACCACTAACATGGCTACCTCGCTGCCCTCGTATTGCACGATGGAATTGCGGTTCATATGAAAGTGCACGCTCTCAAAACCGAGTGGACCAAGCACAATCCCTACGATGATGAGCAGTGCCAGAAGTGCGTTAAGTGTTGCCGTCAGTCGCTCCATTGCGATGTCTCCCCTTTAGTCGTTAACCCTCACACAGTGTGTGGGAGGAGCCCGCCCCATCCACCCTGTCGCACGGTAGTGTTCGGCATGCATTCCTGTTTTTCTTCCCAGTCCCTACGATTCTGTTTTCACGGGTATGATGCTCGCAGGACAACATGGCAGCCTGACTTGCAGCAAAGGGATCCGGTATGGCGTCGCACCAATATCAGTCAGGGGAACGCGCCGATTCGCCGGCCGAAGGTGCATACGCTCGCAACGGCATCAGCTTCGCTCCCGCCTGGGAAACAGCCGTGAACGAGGTGATCGGCGATGTCATGGCGGGCAGTGCGGCCGCGCCAGACCTGCTGGTGATGTTTGTGTCATCGGCATGGAGCCATGCGTTCCAGCGGATTATTGATCGCGTTCGCGGTGAAACCGGCTGCCCCACCCTCATCGGCTGCTCCAGCTCAGGCGTGATTGCCGACGCCACCTGTCACGAATCAGCCCCCGGCATCTCCTTGATGGCGATGTGGCTTCCCGGCGCTGTCCTCTCGCCCCTGCGAATCGATAGCGTGCCCACACGTTGGCCGTGGGATGCTACCGTTCACCAGGAGAATGTCCGCGGCATCATCCTGTTTTCCGAACCGTATCGCACTGACGCCCAGAGCACGCTGGTGGGGTTGCGAAGCACCTGCCCGGGCGTCCCGATGGTGGGTGCGCTCGCCAGCACCACCGCCTCCGATCGCCGGGCATGGGTCTATCTGGGCGATACTGCCTATGCCCAGGGAGCGGTCGCCATCGCCATCGAAGGTCCCTACGATCTGCTCGTAAATGTCAGCCAGGGTGGCACCCCAATTGGATCCCCGTGGACCATTACCTCGGTCGATCACAACCAGATCATCACCATATCCAACCGCCGTGCCATCGATGTCATGCACGATACGCTCGATGAAATTGCTGCCCGTGGGTTTGGTGTGAGTGACCTGTTGGTCGGGTTCCCCATGGACGAGTACCAGGATCAGTTTGTCCGCGAAGATTTCGTTGCCCGCGGTATCCTCGGCACCGAGAACGCCACTGGTTCGATTATGGTGGGTGGCATTCCGCGCCAGGGACAATCAATCCAATTCCTGCTGCGCGATCCGTCGGCGGCATCGGCCGATCTGCACGCCCGGCTGCGGGCGCTGAATCACCTGCAGCGGCCCATTGTTGGCGGCATCCTCAGCAGCTGCAAGGGGCGGGGAGCCAATATGTTTGGCCGCAACGATCACGATGCCGCGGCGGTCGCCCGGGCACTGCCTGATGTGCCGGTGATCGGCCT
>DJVD01000161.1:0-804 GCA_002440805.1 Chloroflexi bacterium UBA6265 | reverse complement strand
TGAACATCATTGATTGGGAAGGCCACACTTTTCGCATCTCGAACGTTACCGCCGAGGTTGTGGACCTGGACGGGGAGCAGGTGCTGAAGGTCGAGCGTGATCTAGCCAGCATTCCCTTCGACGAGGCGAATCTCGCGCACAGCGTAGATGAGCCCACCTACGTGTCTATCACTGATCTAGATATGGGTGGTGGCATTGTTGAGGTGAAAGTTCGCAGCCGCATCCAACGGCCGCTTGCATTTGCCTCACCCCAGGGATTTATCGGCATGGTGTTCCGCGTAGGATCCGATGACCGGGCGTTTGAATCGATCTACTTGCGACCGAACGTGGGCCGTTCCCGCGACCAGCTCGCCCGCAATCACGCGGTACAGTACTTCGCATATCCCGATTACAAGTTCACCCGGCTACGCGAGGAAGCGAACGGGCGTTATGAGACCTGGGCAGATATCGGGCTTGACGAGTGGATCACCATGCGGATCGAGTTCGATGGCCGCGAAGCTGTGCTCTACCTCAACGACCACCCACGTCCGGCGTTCCTCGTCAAACCGCTGTTGGGGTCCACCAAGTCGGGAAGCATCGGCCTTTATGTCGATATAGGAACCATTGGCTACTTCAAGGATTTGCGGCTACTGCGCATCACACGTGCAGCGGGTACCGTTTAGCACACATGGTGACGCGGGTTTGCATTGGCAAGCCCGCGTCACCAGTTTTGAGGAATTCGTTGTATTGGAGCGCTAGCCGCGATCCAGCATGCGCTGGCCCAGCGCCGTTGCCAACAAGTGCAGCGCGGTTTGGGTGCTGATG
>DJVD01000230.1 GCA_002440805.1 Chloroflexi bacterium UBA6265 | reverse complement strand
TGCCGCCCACACTGCTATCAACCATGGAGAGGAGCGTAGTGGGAACCTGCACCAGCCCGATGCCTCGCAATACCGTTGCGGCGGCAAATCCCATCAGGTCGCCCACCACACCCCCACCGAACGCAATCACCACATCGCTACGCTGCACCCCACCCTCGAGCATCCAGTTCATAACTTCGCCATAGGTCTTCAGGCTCTTGCTGGATTCACCGGGTGGGATTTCATGCACATGAACTGTGGCGGAGAGGGCGTTGCGCAGCGAATCAATCCACGCCTTATGAGCCGCGGCAACGTTCGCATCTGCACCGATCCAGATGGCCTGCGCCTTGGGCCAACGCGTTGCAACGATGTCCGCAAGCGTGTCCGCCACCCCCTGCCCTACCCTGATTTCGGATTGGGCGTTTCCGGTAGCGAGTGACACAGGGATAACGCCCCCATTGGCGAGATTTACCAATTCGACAAGATCGGTTGCGGTTCGATCGGCTGACCGGGTTCCCACTGGTAACGTGACATCGGCAGCGCTGTAGAAGGGTTGGCGGCTCTCAAGCAATGCCGCCATGCGGTTCAGGGGATCATCGCCTGCCAGCATTGGCCGTGCCGTTGTGCGGGTTCCATCCGCATGCTGGTGAACACGTTGCCACAGCGTTTGCGCATTGGCATGTAGCCACACGGTGAGCGTTGAGTCGGATCCCGCCAGTAGATGCTGCGCGTAATCATTGCAGGGTGCACCGCCACCGGTGGAGATGACGACCTGGTCTTGCTCAATTAACTCAGCAAACAGGTCTCTTTCCAGCGCGCGGAATGCGGGCTCACCGCGCTCGGCAAAGATCTCGGGAATGGCTTGACCCGACCGCTGTTCGATCGTGTCATCCATATCTACAAAGCGCCAGCCAAGCGTTTCGGCGGCGATGGTGCCTACCGTGCTCTTGCCGGCTCCACTCATGCCGATCAGTACCAGTCGCGTGATCATCCTATCCCCTGTGCGTCAACCTGCGCCTATATCAGGCATCATCATAGCCACAAACCGGAAACAGCAGCTATTTCGCCTAAACAATGCGGAAAGCAGGCTATACTTTCTTGCGGTACCCGCGCATTTTGTCCACCACTACCAGCCCGAGGATCACTCGAGAGAATGCAAACGATACTTATTGCAGACGATGAAGTAACAACTCGCGATCTATTATGCGAGTTCCTCACGGACGAGGGCTATGCCCCTGTGGGGGTTTCGACTGCTGCCGAGCTTGAATCGTACCTGTCCGCAAACGCGCCCGACCTGGTACTGATGGACATCCGCCTGCCCGACAAAAGCGGCCTCGATATCCTTAAAGGGCTCAAAACCGAGCGAAATATGCAGAAGCCGGTGGTGGCGATGACCGCGTTTGGCGGATCCGGTGTAGCGATTGAGGCCATGCGCCTCGGCGCCTATGACTACATCACCAAGCCGTTCGATCTTGACGAAGTAAGCCAGGTGCTGAAGCGCTATTTCGACCACCGGATGCTCAGCGAGCAGGTGGCCGAGCTTTCCGACCTGGTGCGGCGCGGCGACCCTTCCGATCCATTGATCGGCAACAGCCCGGCCATGCAGGATGTCTACAAGCAGATCGGCAGGGTGGCCGCCTCGGATGCGACCGTGCTGATCACGGGCGAAACCGGTACCGGCAAGGAACTCATCGCCAGCATTCTGCACAAAACCAGCAGTTTCAGCGGTGGGCAGCTGGTGAAAGTGAACTGCGCTGCCCTCCCTGAAACGCTCCTGGAGAGCGAGCTTTTCGGTCACGAGAAGGGCGCCTTTACCGGCGCAATCGGCCAACGCAAGGGACGCTTTGAACTGGCGAACAAAGGCACGATCTTCCTCGATGAGATTGGCGAGATGTCACTCTCCACGCAAAAGAAGTTGTTGCGTGTGCTGCAGGAGCGCGAGTTTGAACGCGTCGGTGGCACGATGACGGTGAAGATCGACACGCGTGTGATTGCAGCCACCAACAAGATCCTGACGCAGGAAGTTGAGGCCGGTCGATTCCGGGAGGATCTGTATTACCGCCTCAATGTGATTTCAATCTACTTGCCGCCGCTGCGAGATCGCATTGGCGATATGCCGCTGCTGGTGGAGCACTTTGTTGACAAGAACCGGTTACGGCCGGGATCTGCGCCGAGCAGGATCAGCCAGAGCGCGCTCGACAAGCTGGAGACGTACGACTGGCCGGGGAATGTGCGCGAGCTGGAGAATGTGATCCAGCGCGCCACTGTGCTGGCACAGGGCGGCGTGATTTCGGAAGACCACATTCGCTTCGCCGGGACGGACGGCCGCCGCCTGATCGATATTGGCGAACGCGTCCGCCGCGGAGTTGACCTCGCGGGTATGTTGGAAGAAATCGAGCGCACTGCCCTCGAAGAGGCGATTTCTGCCACAGATGGCGATCGCAAGGAAGCAGCTTCGCTACTCGGTATCTCCCTTACAGATATGAACAAGCGCGCCAAGGCTTTGGGCCTGTAGCGCGCTTGTTTATCAACGCATTTGGCACAACTAGTTCTTCGGCGTGCTTTCCACGTCGATGGCAGTGGTTTCATCAAGCGCAGCGGCTACGGTCCCGACTGGTCCCGTGCCCTTGCTGTCATCGCCCATGATCTGCTTGATGATCGGCACACGTTCGACCAAATCCAACGCCTGGGAGCGAATGCGATCCATCTGGCCGCGACTTGGCTTCGACCCGTGCTGGTAGTACAAGTCGGCGGCCTTGCCGAGGGTGAGTGTGCCCGCGAAGGCAATATCTACCTTGGGAATCGTGCCAGCCGCGAATGGAATGAACGAGGCTGCCTCACGAGCAGCAGTGCGCCACAAAAAGCCAACACCCACAACCGGAGCAAGCTCGCGCACGATTGCGAACTGGTTGTCCAGGTCCTCGCCGTGGGCGGCGGCCACCTTGTAACACATCATTACCTGGTTTTTGGTAAGCACCAGGAGATCGGCGCCGGCCGAAATGAAGCCACCCAGGATTGGGATGATGGCAGGGACGTTCGAGACCAGGGCGAACTGCGCATTTGCGCGCGAGGTTTGTTCGATAATGGCGTTCACGGCAGCCTTGCGCCATAGCGGGTGGAAGCGACCAAATGCTGGAGCCATATCGGGCAGCATTTCGAGGATTTCGAAACGCACGTTCCGCACCGGATCGGCTCCCTCGGAAAGATTGGCGGAGAGGAAAAAGATGTTGGACGTGTCACGCCTGCTTCCGGCCGCAAGCCGAACCTGATCGAACAGGCCGGTGCCTTCTGGATCGTAGACGATGACCACATCGTACCGGGTTGGATCGAAGCCGGCCTGGGCGTCACTCCATGAGCGCGCGACGATGCCATTGCGATCGTCCTCACCAAACAGCAAGTCCGCTGCTGCCTGTACCCGATCGGGTGATACCGCGATCACCATGATCGATGGCACCTGTTCGGCTCGATTCCGGGTCTCCTCGAAATCGATGTCCTTGACGACGTTCATGAACGACCGCGCTGTACCAACGGCACCAAGCGGCCCACCTTTTAGCATTTTCATTAATCATGTTCCTGACGTTGTGTTCGACGACCCCAACTTGCAGATGTACATGTCAAGATTCGCGCCACCAATGATTGGGACCGCGAAAACCAGAATGGCGTGGACAAAAGTCCACGCCATAACTGTACCGTAGGAGGATGGTTACCGATCAGGAATCAAATGTGCCCATGGCGGTGACGAGCTCCTGGACGGCGTCAGCGGATTTGCGCAAGGCAGCCGTCTCATCGTCGGTGAGCTTGATTTCGATGATCTTCTCGATGCCGTTCTTGCCGAGCTTGACCGGCACGCCAACATACAGGTCGTTGATGCCGTATTCGCCCTGCAGGTACACGCTGGTGGGAAGAATGCGCTTCTTGTCCAGCAGGATCGAATCCACCATTTCGCAGACAGAGGCGGCCGGTGCATAGTAGGCCGAGCCGGTTTTCAACAGGGCCACAACCTCGGCACCACCATTCGCAGTGCGTGTTTGCAGGCGGGCGATGGTTTCTTCATCCATCAGGTCTGGCAGCGGAATACCGGCCACGGTGCTGTATCTGGCCAGCGGCACCATCGTATCGCCATGGCCACCAAGCACAAACGCGGTGACATCCTCGACCGAAACGTCGAGTTCCTCGGCAATGAAGCTGCGGAAGCGGGCGCTATCAAGCACACCGGCCATACCGATTACGCGTTCCCGCGGGAAACCGGTGGTCTCCAGGGCAACGTGGCACATGGCATCGAGCGGATTGGAAACGACGATCAGGATAGCGTTGGGGGAAACCTTGGCGATCTCGGCGGAAACGCTCTGGAGAATGCCACGATTCGTTTTCAGCAGGTCATCACGGCTCATGCCGGGTTTGCGCGGGATACCGGAGGTGATAACGACAATATCGGAATCGGCAGCATCGGCGTAATCGTTGGATCCGAGCAGATAGGTGTCGTATCCCATCACCGGGCCGGTTTCGCGAAGGTCGAGCGCCTTGCCCTGCGGCATTCCCTCGACGATATCGATCATCACAACATCGACGTAATCACGCTGGGCCATCAACTGGGCGACAGTGCCACCCACCATACCGGTGCCGACCACAGTAACCTTGGGGCGATTTTGCATGAGAGACATTGTGATACGAGTCCTTCCGAATGTACGCAACGGATCCACCACGACAGCGAACCGGCCACACGCTTGTGCCCGACATAAACGAGTGCTGTCTCCGCGATTCCACGAGGCCGAACAGCATCGTTCAGGACATCAGTGACCGCAATCAGTGTACCCGTAAAGCCGCCGAAACGGGCGTCGGGATTGTCCCCGCTGCCATGGCAATCCCGCAACAACTTATGCAAATGCTGCAGTTGCAAAGGACGGCGCCGGTGGGCGCCGTCCTCGTTAGATCCTACTCAGGCTGAGCATTCACGACCCACACGGCACTGACCGCTATTCGCCCATATGGGGTGTGACAATCACGCGTAAGATCGTGAGTGGCTCATCTCCAGTGTTGGTAAACGTGACCACAGATCCGTACACAGCATAGCTTTCGCCCTGTTCCACACTTCCGTTCGCTGTGAACCTGACTCTGTCGGGCTCCGGGAAGCTGTCAGGCGATGCAGCGGGCCAGATGATGGTGTCGATCGATTGTTTCTCGAACAACAGATCAGCAGACCCTGTTTCCACCGTGCCGAGATCCATACCCATCCAGCCGGGGCCTGGGCCCAGGTTCTCGAGATCGATGTTCTGCATCGATTCGCCAGGTTCAACGACGACGCGCTCCATCGTCAGGGTAGCCGGGACGGGCATAAACTCCGCAACTCCAACCGTGATGCCAGCGGAGGTCAAGCCAACCGGCTCTTCGCTACCGGCCTGAACCTGATCCTCGTCCATTCCTCCGTACATGAGCAGCACGAGGAATCGCGCCGGCTCGTCGGCCGTATTGCTTACCTCAACTGGTACATCACGGGGTACAAGGAGGGAGTCGCCAGGCTTAAGAGTGAATTCGGAGGTGTCAACTGCCACCGTGTCGCTCGGGATCACAGTTCCCTCGGCTTTCACAACAATGGTGCCAACTTCCACATACAAAACTTGTGGCCCGGGACTTGTGCCTACAGGTAGAAGACCTTCTGGCTCAAGTTGGAATCGCATGAACCACACTTCCGTGTGAGGGCCAGGCAGCTCATCTATATCAAACTCGGCAAGGACGCCCACAGGCACGGTTCCGGGGANNAACAACACGACGAAGAAGGACAGGTTCTTTCGCATCTTAATCATGGAAATCCTCCCTCTACCAGTTCCCTATTACTCAACTGGTTGGTACTTGTATTGTATACAATCCGAAAAACAGTGTGACCTGAATCTTGTGGTAATCATGACCTCATGCACATGTTTGTAATGCGACTTCCAAAAAGGCGTAACCAGATCTGGCAAATCGCGAGACTGTCGAAATGTAAGACCCCGGCAGCAGGTGGACGTGTAGGACAAACACGATTCGGTACTGCTGACTTCCCAGTCGGTGCGGAGATGGTTGAGGATTTGGTTCGGAATTGCATTGACTCCGATTACTGCAGCGGCCTATACTGCTTACCGCTGCACTAGCAGTCACCAGCCCAGGTGGCGGAACGGCAGACGCGCTAGCTTGAGGGGCTAGTGCCCTTTGGGGCGTGAAGGTTCAAATCCTTTCCTGGGCACCGGTTGATCGTGAACACCGCGTAAGCGGGCGATTAGCTCAGTTGGTTAGAGCGCCACGTTTACACCGTGGATGTCGGGGGTTCGAGTCCCTCATCGCCCACCGTCCGTGGTGGGAATGCACAACGCACATTGGCCAAGGTAGCTCAGTTGGTAGAGCTCACGACTGAAAATCGTGCGGTCCCCGGTTCGAGCCCGGGCCTTGGCACCACGAACCATGAGCTCCTCGCTCGTGGTTTTTTGGTTTTTCGGCCGCTTAGAAGGGCGCACTGATGGTTGATCGCAACAAGATGACACGACGCAGCCTTATCGCTGCTACTTCCGCTGTCTTGCTGCCGACGTTGGCCAGGGCGCGAGCGAGCAAGTCAACTCCAGAGGCGTATGCCTGGCCGGCGTCAGTCGATCTTGGTGGAGAAATTCAGTTGCTGGACTGGCGCTTGTCCCTGGCGGACAACGGTGCGCGGTTCCTGGCAGAGATTCGCAATGCGTCGAGTGAAGCTTTGATTGCGCCAACCTTAGGCGTGGTTCTTCCCAACCTGAAAAGCGCGAACAACTTCAGTTGGGCCAATCCTTTTACGCCGGTCATCCACCCTGGCGAATCCACGTTTGTCGTCGGATTGGCTCCAACCGGTTCACATGGACTAAAGGATTGGGAAACGGTGGAGTGGACAAAGTGTCAACCTGGCGACGTGGGGTTTGACCCGCGTGCCAGGCTTGAAGGACTCGACTATGCTATCGAATCCGCAGTGACGGTTCGCCAGCCGGACTGGATGGAGTGCAATATGAGCGTTGCGAACCTGGGATCCAAACCGATAAGGTCGATGCGGCTTGCCGGTATTGTGCGAGATAGCGTAGGCCGTATTTGCGGGGGCACTCCCTTCTCAACCCTGATTAATGTCGTCGGCGGCGATGAGTTGGAGATGGTCGTGAATGTCCGACCGGTCATGCAAATGAATGCAAGTCCATTCAATTTCATTGATGACCTCACCGGTGGAACCGCCTCGTTCTCCGTGCAGCCTCCCGGTGCAGTCGTAAATCAGGGTTGCCCGGCCGTTATGCCCTGGAATCGCGAAGGTTAAAGAGGTCGCGGTCACCTTCCACGGGCAGGTCGAACCGTTCGCCCCATTCGTTCCACGATCCATCATAATTGGTCAGTGACCGTGCACCCGCTCGCTGCAGACCGAATATTGCCTGGGTCGCTGTGACCCCACCATTGCAATAGGCCACGATCGGTTGTTCCACATCTACTCCGGCATCAATCGCAAGTTGGCGAATGACCTCGGCTTGTTTCCAGCTACCATCGTCGTTCACCATCGACTTGGCGGGAAGATTGACAGCACCGGGGATATGCCCTCCCCTGCTTCCACGCTGGGTTTCGCCACTAAATGCGGCCGCATCTCGCGTATCTACGATTTGAGCGCCTCCAGCCTTCATGATATTAAGCACGTCTTGCCATTCCATGCGCAAGTCCGGTCGCACCGCCGGAACAAACGTTGCATCGCTTCTCGGCTCAGTCGGCTCACTCGTCATAGCTCCACCGATAGCTCGCCATGCAGAGTAACCACCTTCAAGCACAGACACGTCATCGTGTCCCATATACCTCAGGGCCCACCAAAGCCGTGTGGCCAGGTGACCGCCGATATCATCCACGACGACCACGTGCGAATCGTTCCCAATACCCCGCTCTTCCATCGCCCGAGCAAAGACCTCTGGTGAGGCGACTTGCGCTTTCACATCGGCATTGAGATCGACGATATCCCTGGTCCAATCGATGAAAACCGATCCGGGGATGTGGCCTTTCGCATAATCTTGGGGATGACCAGCATAGGTTGCGCGTTGTCGCCCGTCCCCCAGGTCCTCCGACGTCACGGAGCCGCGAATATCGACTACCACTACGTGGCTATCATAGAGATGCTGAATCAACCATTCAGCTGTGACGAGTTGGTCCATATTGAAATTCCTGTCGTGAGTGCCGGCGATACGCCAAGGCCGTTCCATTGGAGGTTTGACGCTGACACTGACCGAACTGGACGCCTTCTGCCGCGACCTCCCCGGATGCGAAGTGCGTTATCCCTTCGAGTCCGCGCCGGACCTGCGCGCCTGGTGCGTAGGCCAGCGAATGTTCGCGTGGTCTATCACCACTAAAACCCCACTCGCTGTTCAGGTCAAGGCCAACCCTGACCTGGTGCCAATGCTGATCAGGAACTACGCCTGTGTAACGCCCGGCTATCACATGAACAAACGCCACTGGATCACCGTTGACGTGGCAACGTGCGAGGCCCAAATGCTGCAAGGACTGCTGGAGGACGCGCATGCGCTTATCGTGGGCAAATTGCCCGTGTCAATGCGCCTGTCTTTGCTTGGGAACTAACGGCGTCCGCAAATTGTCTCCAGCAGTCCGATGCGTGCGGGTCGACATCAAGAACGGCACCAAGGCGATAACCGCCAGCACCAGGAAGGCGAACGCATAGGCATTGGCCAAACCATCTCCGGGCAGGAAATCACCCCAACGCACCCCGGACGTAATCGCCAGCATCGTCACCACAATTCCCAGCGCGCCAGCCAGCTGCTGCACCGTGGCGTAAAGGGCATTTGCTTCGCGCATTTGCGTTCCCTTCTCGACATCGCCGAATGCAATCGTGTTGTAGGCGGTGAAACCAATCGACCTGAACACGCCACTGATAAATGCAACCACGGCGATGACGGCAAACGGAGTATCACGCTGCAGCAAGGAGAATGCAGCCACGCTAAGTGAGACTCCCGCTGTGGCAAACATCATGTTGGCCCGGAATCCGAATCGATTAAGCATCCAAGTCGTGGCCGGCTTGATAGCGATATTTCCTGCAAATATCCAAAGTACCGCTGCGCCGGATCGCACTGGCGTCCAGCCGAACACTTCCTGGAACAGCAGCGGCAGGATGAACGGCATGCTCCATACCACCAGCGCGTACACGAAGAAACCAGCTGTGGCAGCGCGGAAGGTATCGATTTTGAGCGTCCGCAAATTGAGGAGTGGCGCATCGTCCCGTAAAAGATGCCAGGCAGCAATCGCCAGCAGTCCGGCCGAGAGCAGCATGACCACTCCGCCGGTTGCGTTCGAAAGACTGGGCTCGGCAATCATGTGCGCTCCCCAGCTAAGCCCACCCAGGGAAGCGCAGGTGAGCAGCATGCCCATGACGTCCAGCGGCGCGGTGGCGTGCTTGTCCGACTGATCTATCAGGCGCCAGGCAGCCACAAAAGCACCGATGCCGATGGGGATGTTGATGAGGAACATCCAGTGCCAACTGAGGTAGGTGGTCAGCACACCACCAAGCAAGGGTGCGATTACGGGCGCCATGAGTCCCGGCCAGATGATGTACGCCGTCACCTTGATGATGTCGCGCTTCTCGGTGTGCGCCAGCACCGCCATTCGGCCGACCGGAACCATCATGGCGCCACCAACGCCCTGCAACACGCGCATGGCAATCAGTTGTTCCACCGACTGGGACAGCGCGCACCCGAGCGACGCAAGTGTGAAGATTGCAATCGCGGACAGAAAGACCGGTCGAGACCCAAACCGTTGTGTCAACCAACCGCTGAGCGGGATGAGTACTGCTAACGCCAACAGGTAGGAGGTGATGACCAGGCTGACTGAAGATGGTGTTGTCTTCAGTGACTCCCCTATCTGGGGCACCGCCGTGGTAACGATTGTGCCATCGAGATTTTCCATAAAGAAGCAGGTGGCTACGAGGAGGGATGTGTTACGGAGCTTCCGATCGATCACGCGTCACTCTCCGCCACGTGGTGCAGGGAGAAAGGCAGGGAGAATTCATCGCCTGGCACACCGCGA
>DJVD01000063.1:246-6474 GCA_002440805.1 Chloroflexi bacterium UBA6265 | reverse complement strand
GAAGTAGGTGCCGCCGAAGAACGGCAGGCCATCCGGGGTGAGGAACACATTCAGTGGCCAGCCGGTTTGATATCCAAGCATTTGCACTGCTTGCATGTAAAGCGCATCTACATCCGGTCGCTCCTCGCGATCGACCTTGATGTTGACGAACTTTTCGTTCATTAGCCGGGCAACGGCGGGATCCTCGAACGTTTCGTGTGCCATCACATGACACCAGTGGCAAGTGGAATAGCCAATGCTGACGATCATCGGCACGCCGCGAGATTTCGCCGCGGCAAACGCTTCGTCGCCCCACGGGTACCAATCCACCGGATTGTCCTTGTGTTGCAGCAAGTAGGGGCTCGATTGATCCGCGAGTCGATTGGGCATGAATCCTCCAGGGCAGTTTGGGTACTATCCGCGAACATGTGTGGCCTGTTCGCAGGGGCATCCACACCATGCGCCGGGGGATGCCGTTTCTACTCTATGGTAATCGCTGGCTCGATTCCCATTGGGATATGGGGTTCCAGTTTGTCGGGAATGAGCTCCTTCGGTACCACTCCGCCCGGCAAGAGGGGTTCGTCGGCAAACACTCGAAACCGCTCCTGGAAGAAGGTATATGCGGAGCCGGCTGGCAATGCGGGCAAGGTGATCGTGAACGCGCCGGTGTCATCCGGCAGGCTTACGGCAGCATCCTTCACTGGTATATCGCCATCGGCAATCCCGGTGATAAACCCCACGTACTCTGCACCGGGAACATCTGTGATTTCCCACGCACCATCTGTGCCTGTTCCCATCGCCATGCCCATATCGGAGTGGACGATGATATCCATTTTCGCGCTGGTTTCCGGGTTGAATACTGTTTCCTGGTCGGATTCAAACGTCCTGGTGCCCTGGGCTACCCGCATTTGGAACGCACCACCGAGGGGATAGAAGCGCAGCATGTATTCGCCGGTTTCGTCCGTGATTGTTGAGAGCGACCACGTTTCACCTTCGTCGTCGCGGATGCTGACATTGGCATCGACCAGGGGGTTTCCATCTGCGTCCATGACGGTACCGCTGAGTACGTATCCCCATAGTTGGACCGTTGGCACCGGAATTTCGCCACCCTTGAACATCATGGAACCGGTTAGCACTGCATCTGCAGTATTGGCCGGTACTGAGAGCGGTTCGACTTCAATTTCAAAGATTGATTCGACCTCGACACTGGCAGCCTCAATCGCTTCCACTGCTTCGGTGTCCAGGGAATTCCCGCCGATTCTTGCATTGGTCAGGTCGTACGCGCTCAGGACCTGGCGCTGGAGAACTGTTTTATCGCCGGTAAGTTCAAAGGTGCCATCTTCACCAGTCGGTGCGGGAAGGCGGTAGATATTGGTGTGTAGCAGCGCCCCGGCAACGGGTTGTCCGTTGTACGAGAGTGTGCCTTGCAGGTGATAGTTGTTGTTTCCCTCTCGAGTCCAAATTTCTACAGGGACCCGCGTCTCCGGGAATCCAAAATCTACCTGCGTAGTTTCAGGTGTTTGTCGTGCGCGCATGAACGTTTTCCTTTCAAAGCGATCCCGGTGTCCTGCACGGAGCACCGGGAGTCGCTGTGAATGAGCCTGGGTTTATCCGTGCGGCGCGTCCGATTCAGGTGTTGCACCTGGTGTTGCCTCTACCGCCTCTGGAGCACCTACCTGTGCTTCATACACAGTTCCATCCGGTGTGGTGAGGGTGGCGTTGTCCGCGTCGTCGCTAACGATCAAGCTGATCCACATACCGGCAGGGGCATGGCCCGGCACAGCGCAAATGAGGGCATACTCACCAGCAGGCTGGAGCTGGAGGCGCTGTGCCTCCACGGTCACGAAGTGCTGAACCTGATCACCGGTGAAGCCAATGCTCGGATCCGGGGTATATCCGCCCTGGTACGCGGCTACGTGATTGGTTGGCTCATCAACATGTTCCGCCGTAACGATCATCGCACTGTGCGGCAGGACACCCATATTCCAAAGGTTAATCGTGAATCCCCATCCGGTTGGAACCGTGATGACGGCTTCGCCGTGATGGTATCCGTTGAAGTTCATGCCGCTATTGGCATCACCCAGGTTGGCGATGGCATTGAAGATAATTACATGGTCCTTATCCGGGCTGAGCTGCAGGTAGTCGGCCGGGTCTTCCGGAGCAACGAGAGTTGTTGCCACAGGCGGCTCAGGGGCCGGGATCTGCGTGGTATCACCGCCGAGGGCGAAGGTCACGATTTTCGAGCTAGCGCCGCCCACGGTCTGGGTAATATAGGTGGTGCCATCCAGCTGGTAGATGCTTGGCGCACTTTGCACGCTATCGCCTACACCGAAGGTCCACAGATCTTCGCCCGTGGACGTATCGATTGCGTGAAGGTTGCTGTCAGCGTGGGATGTGCCGCCATAGAAGCCAAGTCCGGAAGCGGTGGTGGTAAATCCGCCGCGCAGCATACCCGGGGTTTCCACCGAATAGACAATTTCACCGTTTTCGAGGTCAATAGCTACGTATGTACCGTACGGTGCCTCTTCCGTAGAGAACTCCGCCGTGCCTCCGTAATCGATGTCACCACGTCCGCGGCGTTCAACCGTCTCGGGTGCAGCCTTGGTGACAAATGACGGCCATTCCACGTTCGCGATCAGGTAATAGTTGGTCGTGGGATCATACGATTGCGGTGCGTAGTTAGCCCCGCCGAGGATACCGGGGTAAACCAGTACGCCTTCTTCAGTCGGCTCGGGATGATCTATGCGCGCGAACGGAATTCCGTCGTAGATTAATTCACCATCTGCGGCATCCCAGCACCACCACTGACCAGCCTTGGAGCCTTCCGCTACCACTTTGCGCTGCTCGCCGGCGATTGTTGCCGTGAACAGTACGGGCGGGGCGGCCATATCATAGTCCCAAAGGTCGCGGCTCAGCGATTGTTGCACCCAAATTTGCTCGCCAGTGGCATAATCCAGCGCGATCATGCTGTTGGTGTTGGGATTACTGCCCGGGCGAGCCTCGCCAAAGAAGTCCGGCGACGGGTTTCCGGTAACGAAATAGAGCATCCCGGTTTCTGTATCGATGCTGGCGGGCATCCACGGAGCACCACCACCGTGATTGGCACCATTGGCACGCCAATCCTGGCCATCGGGTGGCACGGTCCAGTACGGGCTTGGCCAGGCGGCACTCATATCATCGGCATTAATCGCCATGAAAAATCCGCGCACGCCGTTGTCTGAACCGGACGAACCGAAGAACAGCTTGTTGTCATAGAAAATCGGGGCAGTGGATTCGTAGTATCCGTATTCCGGTTTTGCATCCGGAACCACATCCCAAATTTGCAAATCCTGTTGCAGTTCACCGGTTTCCGCGTCCAATTTGTAGATGTGCATATCCAGCGACATCATGAACACGCTGCCATTGCCAACGGCTACGCCACGGTTTGCGGACACACCGAAGTTCTTGAAGAACCCAATGTTATCCGGTGCCCACTTCCACTTCTTTTCGCCGGTGCGGGCATCGAGTGCGTAGACATTGTTGTAGGTGGTGGTGACATATACCGTCTCGTTCACCATAATGGGATACGATTGATTTGCGGGCGGAATCGACTCATCGTCTTCCAGGAAATCAAACGACCAGACGATCCCGAGTTCGCCAACATTGTCCTTGGTGACCTCCGTGAACGGGACGTGGCGGGTTTGGCCGTAGTCGTAACCAAAGGTGGCCCAATCGCCAACAGATCCACCCTCCACCGGCGAAGCTACAGGCGATGCGACCGGGGTCGCATCCTGTGCATGGGCAGTTGGGAGGAGAGACATGGTGCTGGCTACGGCCAACACCCCTGTTCCTGCAACGAAACGGCGGCGATCAAAGGCACCAGAGCGATGATCCTGGGTCATAAGGAACTCCTGTTAAAAAGGTGGCAAGCTGGGGAATCCCCAAACTGCATCACACCGAGAAAAAACAGCGTACTGCCAATTGCTTAACGCATGATTTGTGCCGCAAACCCGGTACGTATTATGTAATGAAGAAAAACTTATCGTTATGACTAATTAGGATCGATCATCAGGAGCTTGACTTGCGCCATGAAGGAAACAGATTCGGGAACGTCTACCAGCAGTGAATCGCCGCTCTCCCATAGCCGGATTGCCCTGATCGGGGCCGGGGTGATGGCTGAATCCATCGTCGCCGGGCTGCTTAACGAGGGGATCGTCCGGCGTGACCAGCTCGTGGCCAGTCATCCGCGGGAGGAGCGCCGCGTGCAGCTTTCCGCCAAACACGGGATTGAGGTGGTTGCCGATAATGCAGCCGCGGTCGACGGCGCCGACCTGGTACTACTCACCATCAAGCCACAGATGATGCCGGGCGTGATGGCCGAACTGGCAGGAGTGTTGCGGCCCGAGCAGACGGTTATTTCGATTGCGGCCGGCACCGCAATCGCCCAGATGCACAAGGGGTTGCGCCACGACGCCATCGTGCGCGTCATGCCGAATACACCGGCCCAGATCGGTGAGGGCATGGCCGTTTGGTACGCGGTGCCCGAGGTCGACCAGGTAGCCCGTGAGAAGGTGCGACTGGCGCTCGGTGCGCTGGGGATGGAACTGGAAGTGGAGCAGGAGAAGTATGTGGATATGGCCACCGCCCTCAGCGGAACCGGCCCCACCTACGTGTTCCTGATGATGGAGGCGCTGATTGATGCCGGCGTGCATATGGGTTTTCCGCGGCGCATCGCCGAGCAGATCGTGATGCAAACGGTCGGTGGCTCGGTGAGCTATGCCCGCGAAAGTGGCAAGCACCTGGCTGAGCTCCGCAACATGGTCACCAGCCCCGGTGGCACCAGTGCCGAAGCGATCTATCAAATGGAGAAGGGCGGCCTGCGCACGATTCTCAGCAAATCGGTGCATGCGGCCTATAAGCGCACCAAGTCGTTGGCCGACGAAGGGGAATAGGGAACCGGCATGCACGATACGGAAGTTCTGACCTGGGAGGACTTTGGGCAATCAACGCAGGCGCTTGCTCGGGCGGTGATTGATGATGGCTACAAACCCGATTTCATCCTCGCCATCGCCCGGGGTGGGCTGTTCACGGCCGGTGCGCTTGGCTATGCCCTGGGAGTGAAACTGCTGCACGTGGTTAACGTGGAGTTTTACACCGGCCGCGAGGAACACCTGCAGCTGCCGGTGATGTTGCCTCCCATCCCCGACCCCGATTTGTTCAAGGGCCTGAAGGTGTTAATTTGCGATGATGTTGCCGATACCGGTGCCACCTTGCGCACGACCCACGAGTTTGTCCAACAACACGTCGCCGAGGTGCGGAGCCTGGTTATCTACGAGAAGTCGCGTTCGCTGATCAAGCCGGAATACGTGTGGAAACGTACCGACGACTGGATCCACTTCCCATGGGACGAGCGCGTGGGACAAGCTGTTCAGTAACTCCGGCACGGTTGTTGCATTTCACCTCGTAACGAACCATGCATCCAGCTACCAGAGGTGAAGAATATGGCCAACATCAATATCAGGAATGGCGCCCGCGTAGTGGGCGCCGCCGGCGAAGAGATCGGCATTGTCGACCAGGTTGTCGAGTCGGACACGACCGGACGAGCCGTTGTTCGTGTGACGCAGGGCGACCGGATCCTTGAGGTTCCCTGGGACGCGATCGATACTGCTCGCTCAACGTCAACCGAAATCGTCCTGGCCGATACGTTTGGTCGAAACGAGACTCCATTGGCTGCGACCTACGAGCAATTCCATCAGACCCTGCAACTTCAGGCTGAGGAATTGCACGTCGATGTTCATGAAGTCGACCTGGGTCGTGTCGTTGTCGACAAAACTGTGGAGCGGGTTCCGGTGCGCCATGATGTCGAAATCGGCACCGATAATGTCGAGGTACGTCGGGTACCCGGCGGCGAGGAATTCGACGAGTTGCCCGAACCTCGATACGAGGGCGATACGCTCATCATTCCCGTTGTGGAGGAAGTGCTTGTAATTTCACGTCGCTATCGGGTGATTGAAGAAGTTCACGTCATCAGGCACCGTGATACGCACATCGAACAGATAGAGGATGAACTCCAGCGAGAGGTCGTGACCGTGCGCGAGGAATTGAACGACGGTTCCGTGCGGGATTTGTAACCTGATCCCCACCAGCAGCAAACAGAAAGAACCACGGGCCATCCGGCACGTGGTTCTTTCTGTTTCAGGCGGTGTGGCTAGTACACGCCCCGGTCTTTATCATCGTCAGTAAGAGCGTCCTTCGCCTTGTCCAGCAGGC
>DJVD01000063.1:0-206 GCA_002440805.1 Chloroflexi bacterium UBA6265 | reverse complement strand
TCACGGGCCGACTTGTCGATATCGATTTCCTCGACCACACGGGCGGTCTTGGAAACATCCACTTCTTCGCCGCGCAGCGGCACGTCGAAACTCGATTCTTCAAGATCCAGGCCAGAAGCCTCGCGATCAACGGCCCGGCGGGTGATGTGAACTTCTTCTTCCGTCACGGGGACATCAACTGATTGTTCTTCTTCTACGACATGCTT
>DJVD01000005.1:4577-6568 GCA_002440805.1 Chloroflexi bacterium UBA6265 | reverse complement strand
CAGCCGTGCAAATCGCGACCGGCATGATCGGCTACACCGTCAGCGAGTATGAGATGGAGGCCGTAACGCCTCTCTCCGCTAACCCGCACTGGGGCTACCGCGGCAACATCAATGGCACCTGGGGCAACACCACCGATTACGGCATCTACGCCGATGCACTCATCCCGGGCCTGAACTACTACGGCTATAGCGTCACCTCGTTCTACGGCGATGCCACCGATCTCACCAGCTACCTGGATAACGGCGCACCGGTGATCGTCTGGCTCGGCATGCGCGGCGACCTCAGCCACGATGAGTACACCGCGGATGGCACCCGCTACCAGGTCACCGATTACATGCACGTCATGGTGGTGTACGGGTATGACGAATCGGGTGTCTATCTTTCCGATCCAGGCAACGGTGGCACCCGCTACTACGACTGGGCCACGTTCAACTGGATGTGGCAGACGATCGATGGCATGGGCCTGGTGATCGGGAACTAGTCGGTTTTACAACTGAACACTTTCGAAATCGAGGGGCTCCTGGCTGGGAGGAACCCCTCGATTGTTTTTCCACCCCTCCATGCGATACTGCTTCCATCCGCTATTCGACCGCGAAAGGAACACGCATTGGACTTCGCAACCGGCCTTGTCTACGATGAGCGATACCTTGATCACGATCCTGGTGAGTTCCTGATTCGCTATACCGAGCGCTACCCGTTTGATGAGGTTGAGCCGCATCCGTCGGGTCCGGTTGTCGTGCGTCGCACGCACAAGTTGCTCACCGCGATGCGGTACCTCGATGTGTTGACGTCGATCGAGGGTCGGAATGCCAGCGTGGAGGATATCGACCGAGTCCATACCCCGGAAATGCGTGCCAGGGTTGAAGCCGTGAGCAAACATGGCGGCGATGCGGGGATCGGTTCGCCGATCGCGGCCGGTGGAGAGCAAATTGCCCGGCTGGCGGCTGGCGGGGCGATCGCCGCCGTAGAGGCCGTGCTGCATGGCGATGTGCGCAACGCGTTCGGGTTGATTCGTCCGCCCGGCCATCATGCCACCGCGGAACAAAGCCTTGGTTTCTGCGTGTACAACAACATCGCAATTGCCGCCCGGCACGCCCAGCAAGTTCACGGCCTCGAAAAGGTAGCGATCATAGATTGGGATGTGCACCACGGTAACGGCACGCAGGATATCTTCTACAGCGACGACAGTGTGCTGTTTATCTCCCTGCACCAGGACAACCTTTTCCCGGTCGACTGGGGCAAAGTTGGCGATTGCGGCGAAGGCAATGGCATTGGCACTACGGTGAATATTCCGCTACCGGCAGGTTCGGGCAACGCAGCCTACCTCGCTGGCATGAGCGAGATCGTGCAGCCGATCGTCCGCCAGTTCGCGCCCGATCTCATCCTCATCTCCGCTGGCCAGGATGCCAGCATTCAGGACCCGCTTGGTCGAATGACTGTCACCCTTCCGGCCTATCGGCAAATGACGCACCTGCTGCGCGACCTCGCCGATGACGTGTGCGAAGGTCGACTTGTGACGATGATGGAAGGTGGCTACAGCAACTACTACGCCCCGTTCTGCACGGCGGCGATCATCGAGGGCTTGATGGCGTCGCCGCCGACAGAAATACCCGATCCGTTCTCTCCGCGCAGCGAAGTGCAGCCCAGTACCCACACGGTGAGCCGCGATCAGCGCGCTGCGATTGACGCGGCGAAATCCGTGCAACAAACCTGGTGGCAGCTATAACCAGTCGACACCCAATCCCGTTGCCAGTCTCTGCAGTTCGTCGAACACTGGACGACGAATCGGCACCCCCTGCTCCATGTTGTTGCGCGTGGCGGTCATCTCCGGGTCGCCGGGCACCAGCACGGGAACGGTGGGATTAAGCGGCTCCATCGCCCGCAGCTCGAGGCACATGCTGCTGAGCGCGTCCTTGAAATCCTGCGTGTCGCGGAAGGCATCTACTCGCCAGGCCATAAACATTTGGCCATTGACACCGGCATCGCCCTC
>DJVD01000005.1:0-4569 GCA_002440805.1 Chloroflexi bacterium UBA6265 | reverse complement strand
CACCCCCGAGTGGGGTCAGCGCCACATGTTGGTTGACATCACTGGTCGGTCGGCCATCGGCGTCCACACTCCAGCCCGCCGGAATCGGTAAGCCGAGCCGACGTGCGACCTCGATTTTCCCCACAGCAACCGTTGATGTTGCCATATCGAGGCAGAACGGATCACCATTGGTCGGTGCTGCAAACGCAATCGGGTTGGTGCCAAGTGCCGCACGACGCGCGCCAGTGGGCACCACCAGGGCGGAGGAGTTGGTCATGCTCATACCGCACATATCGTGCTCAATTGCCATCAACGCATATCGACCTGCGATTCCGTAATGGCTGCTGTTACGGAGTGTGCCGAGGCAGATCCCGGTTTCGGCGGCTTTTTCGATCACGCGCTCCATGGAATATGTAGCCATCACCAGTCCGAGGCCGTGATTGCCATCGAACGCGACCGTACCTGGGCGCTCCCGGACCACGCCAAGCGACGCGCGTGGTTTGACCCGACCGTTGCCAAGACCGGTGAGATAGAAATTCATCCGCTGGACGCCATGGGTTTCCACGCCCCGCACATCGGCGATCAGTAGCGACGCGGCGGCTACTGCCGCATCGTCATCGTTGAGACCAGCGGCAACAAACATGCGCACAATGAGCGCATGCAAATCTGTATATGGAACTCGTGGCTCGTTATCCCAACCGATGATGGCCATTCGTTGTTATCCTTTCTGCCCATGATGTATTGATTTCCATTGTCGCCGGATTTGACGAAAAATGGGAAAGTTCGTACACTCGTTGTTGCAGCGAGATGCATGTGCGTCGTCGTGTGCTTGTTGGTGGGTTGAGGAATCTCCCCACTTTGTTCCACAAAAGGAGCTCTTTTGGACGCTGACGGTCCGAGTTGCAATCCAATTCGAGAACCCCGGATCTAATCCCGGTCAGCGGCCAACTTGGCACGCCCCGGACACCTCCGGGGACCATATCGCACCACCGGGTGTGAGAAGGGACGTGCCATATGCAAAGGGTATCCACCCCCAAGCGGTTTTATATCGATCACAGCACCGACCACAAGGTTGAGGTGCGGGCAGTTTCCTGCCCCTGGCCACAAAAGCGTGAGACGGTAGAACACGAAGATCGCCAACCAGCTACCCAGGCCGAGCGCCTGTTCTCGGCCGGTCGGCTTGTTCGCGGCGGTTTCCTGCGCAAACGCTAAATAAATCCCCTGGCAACACACGGGCAACCCGATACCTCGGGTAGCCCGCGTTGCCGTGCGTGACAGGAGACGCTGTGTCCACCGTTATCGAAACGCCAAACGACACCGACCGCGTTGAAACCGATCTACTCTCAGCCATTCGCACCGCAATTGATGCGCGCGATGTTGAAGCCGCGCAGCGGCTTGCCGGCAGGATGCTGGACGACGATGCGCTGGAGTTGCTGGAAGACCTAAGCGGTCGTGAACTCAGCCGACTCTTTGCCTTCCTGGGCGAGGACGTGCTGGGTGCATTGCTGGCCCGGCTCGATCATCGCGACGCGGCCCGCATCCTCACACGCATGTCTGCCACGCAAGCGGCCGATCTGTTGGAAGCCATCGGCCCGGACGATGCCACGGACATCGTGCAGGTGATCAACGCCAGCGATCCTCAATCCGTTGAGAACATCCTCATCGCGATGGAGCCGGAAGAAGCTGCCGAGATCCGCGAACTCCTCCCTTACGGCGAGGATACCGCCGGCGGTCTCATGACCCCGGAGTTCGTTGCCGCATTCCCGGAACTCCACGCCGACGAAACAGTCACTGCGCTGCGCAAACTGGCAGGCGAGGTCGAGAACGTGCAATACGTGTACGTTATCGACCGTGAGGAAAAGTTGTTGGGTGTGCTGCCACTCTATCGACTGGTACTGAGTGCTCCCGATACCCCAATTGGCGAATTGATGTCTGAGGACATCTGGAGCGTTCGTGCGGATGAGGATCAGGAAGTTGCCGCTCGCATTGTGACCGAGCGATCGCTGCTGGCGCTGCCGGTGGTGGATGACAATGGCAAGTTGCTTGGTATCATCACCCGCGACGATATCGATGAGATCATCGAGGACGAGGCCACAGAGGATATGGAGCGCCTCGGTGGTTCGAACCCGTTGGCGGTTCCGTATTTGCGGGCTTCGCCGCTGCTGTTGTTCCGCAAGCGCATCGTGTGGCTGCTGGTGCTTTTCTTTGCCCAGTTCTTCACCGTCTCGATCCAGGAAAATTATGAAGCGATGATGGCCCAGGTGACACTGCTGGCGGTCTTCATCCCGATCCTCATCGGCACCGGCGGCAACGTGGGTTCGCAGACCGTTTCGACACTCATCCGTGCGCTCGCAGTTGGCGAAGTCCAGGGCAGGCATATCCTGCGCATTATCGGCAAGGAAATGCTCACCGGCCTGCTGCTGGGTGTTGTTATGGGTGTGCTGATGTTTGGTCGGGCGATGTTTGTTGGCGACGATAGCACCACGCAGCTCGCCGTAGTTGTTGGCCTCACCATCCTGATTCTCACAACCTGGGCGGCGACGGTCGGGGCAATTTTGCCGATAGTGCTCAGCAAAATGAAGATGGATCCTGCGGTGGTGTCGGCTCCGTTCATTAGCTCGCTCGTGGATGGCACCGGCCTAATCATCTATTTCTCCCTTGCCGGCTACCTCATGAATCTGTAATACCGTAAGATGAACCGGAAATGTGCAGCACCGTCAGGGAGCCCAGATGAGTCAGCAACCACTCTCAATCGCCAAAACGGCGTTACTGGCGGTGCCCGCGACGACGCTCATTCGACAGAATGTGGTGTGGCTGGGACTCTCGATCGTGGCGATGCTCAGCGCGCCCGGTCAACACGATGGCTGGACGGTATTCTGGGTGATCGTGGCTGCTGTCCTGGCAGCGATGGCGCTCACTGGCGTACATGTGGCCCGCGCGAACGAAGAGCCGCGCATCGCACTCACGGTTCTTTCGGCCGCTGCGCTGGCCGGGATGGGGGCGGTGCTGATCTCTATGATTTTGCGACCACTCTCGGGACTGTTCCTGCTCGTTGTGCTGGCGGTGTTGATTGTGACCGGTAAGCAGCGTCCATTCGTGACCGCAGCACTCTCGGTGATGCTGGCGCCCTGGTGGGTGTGGCTGGCACTTGGCCAATGGCACTGGCAACTGATCGTGCTGGCTCCTCTGATCGGGCTAGGGATGGTGGCCGTAAGCCATCTGCTGGATACCCACGCCTGGCCGGAGGATGAAGAACGCAACCTGCCCGCGCGGGCCCATCGCTGGGCAGCCTGGCTGCTGATGGCACTCTCCGGCATCCTGCTGATACTGGCAGGCCTTGCTGCCGATGTGAGTCAGCCACTCCTGGCACTTGCTGGTATCGTGCTGGCACTGGCGATTCCACTTGAGGCCGGATTTGGCTCCAATAGCAGTTCATCAGCACGTATCAGTGTTCGGATCGTAGCCAGCGCCTACCTGATCGCCGTCGCCAGCTGGCTCGTCGGCATCGCATGAAGCCGTTTACACCCCTTCCCCGGATCCTGGCCGGAACTGGCCATCGCCAACTGATCCATCGAATCCTGCGGCCCGATCTCCCTCCTGATACGCAACGCATCGACCTGGTCACAACATCACAGCGGCGGGTAAGCATTATTGATTCCGGCTGCACACCTGAAAACGTGGTAGCCGAGGGTGACACAGCGGTTCACATTTTGTGGCAGTTGAGTGAATCGGGAGCGGACATTGCGGTGGAAGGGACCGAGTATCCTGTCGCGCCGGGAGATACCATGATGGTTCCTGGTGGCGATAGCTGGCGGCTTTCGGCCAACACGCTCGCGGTCGTGATCTCAGTGCGGAGCCACAGGCTCGCCGAGCCGATTCTGCCAACCCACGGGACCGAATGTTTTCATGGATACAACAGGGAAACACGGTATCCGGGAACCGAAACCATCCCCCTCACCCGTTGGAAAATCACCCAGCCACTCACGCTCGAAGCAGGTGAATCGGAGCGAATCCTTGTGAGTCTCTACAGCGATATCGCCATGCAACACGCCAGCGGTGTCGGCATGTTGCCGGTGGGTACGGCCAGTGTGATCCGCGGTGGGCAGATCACACTGGTGCCAAATGGACTTTCATACGTGCTTGTCATCGATTAACCGCTGCGCTTGAGCAGTCCGGTTTTCTTGGCGTAATGCTCTCCTCGCCCAAACAGGTACAACCCGAGCGGTGGGCAAACCACGCCCATCACCAGCAGTGGCCAGACGTTGGCCCACTGGCTGGTGAACGATGCGCCCTCCAGCAAGGCGTTACGGATGCCATCGAGCGCGTAATACACCGGGCTGATGTTCGCGATTGGTTGCATCCATCCCGGCAGCACGCTGACGTCGTAGTAGATACCACTCACCAGCAAGAGCACGGCAGTAAAGATGTACGTTACCTGCTGGCCCTTCTCCGGGCTGAGCAGTGGCATCACAGCTGCTACCATGCCAAATCCCACCAGGGAAACCGAACAGATCGCCAGGATCGCCAACGCCGCACCGAAGTTCGCGCCATCGAGCGAGAGCTCGAAGAAGAGCGAGATCGCGCCCAGCA
>DJVD01000259.1 GCA_002440805.1 Chloroflexi bacterium UBA6265 | reverse complement strand
GCGGACACGCAGGTCCGCCGCTACGCGCCTATGGGTTAGGCGGCCACGCAGGTCCCCGCTCTGTAGGATCGGCTAACTCTCAGAAGGGCAGACACAGAGGCCCGCCGCTACGCGTCTATGGGTCAGGCGGACACGCAGGTCCGCCGCTACGCGCTTATGGGTCAGGCGGACACGCAGGTCCGCCGCTACGTGGACGGGCCTACACGTATCGGCGCCTACACCGTGCGCGGTTTGCGCTTCAGCGGCGGCATCAGCAGCTCGATATCCTGGTCGTGGATCTCCCACACCCAGCCGTTGACGGTTGCGATGGCGGGCGTGCTGATCTCGCCATAGCGCACTTCAATCTGGTACCCCTCGAACTCGAGGTTGCGAATCGCATCGAACGCGAACGCCATCCGCGGGTTGCGGTACACCGTTTGCGGGCCGCCAATGCTCTCCAGCGCCCTGGTCACCAACTCGTACGATGTTTGCTCGGTAAGTTCCGGCGGTGTGCTCATGTGTACCCGTTTCTGTTCTTGCGCGCGGCGTCAATCGCTGTAATGATGCTACCAGCACACGACACAACGAGGTGGCGGTTTGCGATTGCTGCGCGGTGCCCGCACTGCGGCTGCCGCGCGGCGTTTTCGTTTATCCACCTTCTATAGAAGATACCGGCGGCAATCACATGCCCCGGATCGAAGGAAATCGAGAGGTTCAGCCCATGCCCGCAGTTGAAAAGATCCGTCAGGACGTCGATGAGCTCATGCCGGGAATCGTGGCCGATCGCCGCCACCTGCATGAGAACCCGGAGCTCGGCTTCCAGGAGTTCAAGACCGCCGAGTTCGTCCGCCAGCGGCTGGAGCAGCTCGGCGTCGATGATATCCGCACCGGCATCGGTGGCACGGGTGTCACCGGCCTCATCACCGGCACCGGCGAGGGATCGGCCCGCAATGTGCTGGTGCGCGCCGATATGGATGCGCTGCCGATCCTGGAAGAGAACGATACCGATTACAAGAGCCAGAACGATGGCGTGATGCACGCCTGCGGTCACGATGGCCACACCGCCATCCTGCTGGGACTGGCGCGGCTGCTTTCCGACCGGAAGGACACGTTTAGCGGCACGGTGAAGCTCTGCTTCCAGCCGGCCGAGGAACTGCCGCCGGGCGGCGCCCAGGCCATGATCAAGGAAGGCGTGATGAACGAACCGCCGATCGAGGCCGTATTCGGGTTGCACCTCGCCAACGAAACACCGGTCGGCAAGATCCTCGTCGGCTCCGGGCCGGTGATGGCTGCCGCCGATGGGTACACCATCACCATTCACGGCCAGGGTGGCCACGGCGCCTACCCGCATGGCTGCATCGATCCGGTGATTATTGGCGCCCAGATCGTGGTGGCGCTGCAGACCGTGGTCAGCCGCAACACCGATCCGATGGATGCCTCGGTGGTGAGCAACTGTGTGTTCCAGAGCGGCGATGCCTTCAATGTCATCCCCGATACCGCCGTGCTCAAGGGCACCGTGCGCACGTTCAAGGATGAAACCCGCGATTTGATGGAGAAGCGCATCACCGAGATCGCCACCACCATCGCCGAGGCCATGGGCGCCACCGCCACGGTGGAATACACCCGCGGCTACCCGGCCACCATCAATGACGAAGCGATGACCGAGCTTGCCCGCGAGGCCGCCGCCGCCGCAGTGGGTGAGGAGAACGTGATTCCCAAGCCCCCGGCCATGGGAGCCGAGGATATGAGCTACTTCCAGCTCGAAGCGCCGGGCAGCTACTTCTTTGTCGGCAGTCGCAACGAGGAGAAGGGCTTCAAGTGGGGCCATCATCACCCGAAGTTCGATATCGATGAGGAGAGCCTCGGCCACGGCCTCACCGCCATGGCGATGAATGTGCTGACGTATTTGGGGCGGTAACCGTCATTCCGTAGGGGCGGACAACCGGTCCGGAGACCGGTTGTCCGCCCGTTGATCCGTAGTGGCGGACCTGTGTGTCCGCCCGTCGATCCAAAACCGTTGCATCGGCCCGGTTTCGTAGCGGTGGACCCGGTCCGCAAACCGGTTGTCCGCCCGTTGATCCGTAGTGGCGGACTTGTGTGTCCGCCCGTCGGTCCAAAACCGTTGCATCGGCCCGATTTCGTGGTGGCGGACCCGGTCCGCAGACCGGTTGTCCGCCCGTCGGTCCGTAGTGGCGGACCTGTGTGTCCGCCCGTTTGTGGGCGAGAGACCGATTCTCCCACCACCGTCATTCGGGCGGACAACACTGCGCTGCGGCACAGTGGTCCGCCCCTACGTGATTGCCACAGCCCATAATCACTCATGGAGACCACTATGATTACAGACCAGATCAAGAACGACATCGATGAAATCATGCCCGGCGTGGTGGCCGATCGCCGCCACCTGCACGAGCACCCGGAACTCGGCTTCCAGGAGAAAGAGACATCCGCCTTCGTGATCCAGCGGCTCGAGGCCCTGGGCGTGGATGATATCCGCACCGGCATCGCCGAAACCGGCGTCACCGCGCTCATCCACGGCACCAAACCGGGCGATGGCAAGGTGGTGCTGCTCCGCGCCGATATGGACGCCCTGCCGATCACCGAAGAGAACGATGTGGAGTACGTCTCGCAGAACAAGGGCGTGATGCACGCCTGCGGTCACGATGCCCACACATCCATGCTGCTTGGCACGGCTCGCGTGCTGATGAGCAATCGCGACAAGTTCAGCGGCACGGTGAAACTGCTGTTCCAGCCGAGCGAGGAATGGGGCACCGGCGGCGCACTGCCGATGATCGAGCAGGGCGTGCTTGAGGATCCACATGTTGATGCTGTCTTCGGCCAGCATGTCTCATCCGGCGATCCCACTGGCGAAATCCAGGTGAGCGGTGGCCCCATCGCAGCCGCTGCCGACAGCTTCAAGATCACCGTTCAGGGCAAGGGTGGCCACGGCGCCTCGCCGCACGAGGCGGTCGATCCGATCATCATCGCCACCAATATCATCTCCACCCTGCAAACCATCGTCTCCCGCGGTACCGACCCGATGAAGTCCACCGTCGTCTCCGTCTGCAACATCCACTCCGGTTTCGCCGATAACGTCATCCCGGATACGTGCGAGATCGGCGGCACGGTGCGCACCTTCGATGCCGAATTGCGCGACAAGGCCGAGGAGCGCCTCACATCCATCGCCACATCCATCGCAGCTGCCATGGGTGGCACTGCCACGGTGGATTACCATCGCGGCTACCCGGCCACCATCAACGACGACGAGATGGCCCAACTGGTGCGCGACGCCGCCACCGAAGCGGTGGGTGAAGACCTCAGCAAGCCGCTCGCTCCCGGCATGGGCGCTGAGGATTTCAGCTACTTCCTCGAGAACCGCCCCGGCGCCTTCTGGATGGTCGGTTGTCGCAACGAGGAGAAGGGGATGGTGTGGCCGCACCACCACCCACGGTTCGATGTCGATGAGGAAAGCATGAGCTTCGGCATCAAAACCATGACCAACGTCGTGCTGCGGTATTTGAACGGCGCGGAATAGCGCGGGATATCGGTAGCGGCGCACTTCATGTGCGCCCGGGGCAGATGCGCTGCCCCGCTACCAGTTCCGCAGTAGGGGTGGACCCGGCGTCAGCCGGTAGTCCATCCGTCAGGGAGTGACGCAACGGGCGAACTACACCTCGCTGTGGCTCGGCGGCCCGCCCCTACGTATGGTTGAAACAAGGAAAGGACACACGCATGTCAACGTTGCCACCACCAACACTGCCCACATTGCCAGGGGATATCGATGAAATCGTGCCCGGCGTCATCGCCGATCGCCGTCACCTGCACGAGCACCCGGAGCTCGGCTTCCAGGAAACCGAAACGGCGGCCTTTGTCGCCCAGCGACTGGAAACCCTCGGTGCAGAAGATATCCGTACCGGCATCGCCAAAACCGGCATCACCGCGCTGGTGCGTGGCACCAAACCCGGTCCCGACAAGTGCGTGATGTTGCGCGCCGATATGGACGCATTGCCGATCGATGAAGAGGTAGATACCGACTACGCCTCGAAGAACCCTGGCGTGATGCATGCCTGCGGCCACGATGCCCATACGGCCATGCTGCTGGGCGCAGCCCGCATTTTGATGGACCGTCGCGACCAATTCAGCGGCACGGTCAAACTCCTCTTCCAGCCAAGCGAAGAGGCCAACGGTGGCGGCGCCATGCCAATGATCGCCGCCGGTGTGCTGGAGGATCCGCATGTGGATGCCTGCTTTGGCCAGCATTTGATGAGCCCCATCCCCACCGGATATCTCGCGGTTGCCGGCGGCCCAATCCAGGCGTCGGCCGATACCTTCAAGGTCATCGTGCAGGGCAAGGGTGGTCATGGCGCCATGCCGCACCAGGCGGTTGACCCGATCATGGTGGCCGCCGATATCATCTCTGGCCTGCGCACCATCGTGGCGCGAAATATCGATCCGCTCGATCCGGTGGTGGTGAGCGTGTGTTTCATCCACTCCGGCAAGGCATCCAATGTCATCCCGGATACCGCCGAGTTGGGTGGTACGGTGCGCACCTTCTCCGATGAGAATCGCGACCTCGCCGAACAGCGTCTGCGGCAGATCGCCGAGGGTGTTGCCGCCGCCCAGGGCGCCTCTGTGTCGATTGAGTATGTTCGAGGCTATCCGCCGACGATTAATGACCATGACATGGCGGCGTTGGCCGCAGAATCGCTCACCAGGGTGGTTGGCGAGGAGAATGTGCTGCCGATGCGGCCGATTATGCCGGGCGAGGATATGAGCTATTTCCTCAACGAGCGCCCGGGGGCCTATTTCATGACCGGGTGTGGCAACGAGGCGAGGGGCATTGTCTGGCCGCATCATCATCCGAAATTCGATCTCGACGAGGAAGCCCTCGGCATCGGCGTCGCCGCACTTGTGCAAACCGCGCTGGATTACCTGGCCACGGAAGCATAGAGGCGATTCGAACGCCCCGCGTAACCCACTTTGGAGCGAACCTGAATTCGCGTTTTTCGATCCGGGGACCGGTTCGTAGGGGCGGATATCTGCGAATCCGCCCCAGATGCGTCACGAGGCTGATTTTCAATACATCTTTTCGCGGGCGAATACTGTCTCCAGCAAGGTCCGCCCGTTCGTGTCACATGAGGTCAACATGCCCAACCCAACCCTCGCCGCCGACATCGACGAAATCCAGCCGGGACTCGTCGCCGATCGTCGCCACCTCCACCAGCATCCCGAACTCGGGTTCCAGGAGTTCAAGACCGCCAAGTTCGTTCGCCAGCGGCTGGAAGCGCTTGGTG
>DJVD01000139.1:1544-8285 GCA_002440805.1 Chloroflexi bacterium UBA6265 | reverse complement strand
CACCGCGGTCAATCTGTTCCAATTCTGCGAGGATCTCTTCAGCCCGCCGCGTCACCCCTTTCGGGATCCCGGCCAGTTTGGCCACGTGAATGCCATAGCTCTTGTCGGCATTGCCGGGCACCACCTTGCGCAGGAACACCACCCGGTCGCCATCCTCCAGTACATCCATGCGGCTGTTGCGAACACGAGGCAGCACATCGGCCAGTTCGGTGAGTTCGTGGTAGTGAGTTGCGAACAGCGTCTTGCTGCCCAAACCCGGAGCATTGTGGAGGTACTCCACAATCGCCCGGGCGATGGCGAGGCCATCATAAGTACTGGTGCCTCGGCCGATTTCATCCAGCACCACCAGGCTGCTGCGGCTGGCGTGATGGAGGATATTCGCCATCTCCAGCATCTCCACCATAAACGTGCTTTGGCCGGTGCTGATATCGTCCTGGGCGCCAATGCGCGTAAAAATACGATCGACAATGCCGATCTCAGCCTCGGCCGCGGGAACGAAGCTGCCAATCTGGGCCATGAGGGTGATGAGCGCCACCTGACGCAGGTAACTGCTCTTGCCGGCCATATTTGGGCCGGTAAGAATGACAATCTGCTCATCGTCTGTATCCAGTCGAGCGTCGTTGGCAATATATTCGCCCCTCGGCATGGTGTCTTCCAGCACCGGATGGCGACCGTCCACAATCCGAAGCTGCTGGTGCTCGGCCAGGGTTGGCCGCACGAAGTTGTTGTGCACAGCAACATCGGCCAGCGCAGTGCCAATATCAATCCGGGCAACCACGTCGGCGGCCTGCAGGAGCTTGCTGGCCTGACTCGCGAGCACCGTGAGCAGCTTGCGGTACTCTTCCGCCTCGAGGTCGTTGAGCGTGTCCTCAGCCGTGAGCACAAGCGTCTCATATTCCTTCAACTGTGGTGTAAAGTAGCGGGTCGCGGTGGTAAGGCTCTGTTTGGCGATGTAATCATCCGGCAGCGCGGTGCCTGATTGCCCTTGCGCCATCCGTTCGCGCTCGGCGTTCGCCAGCGCGGCGGTGGTGATTTCCAGGTAATATCCGAAGACCTTGTTGTAGCCAACTTTCAGTGTTTTCAGCCCGGTGCGTTCGCGTTCCGTGCGCTCAAGGTTGGCGATCCACTCCCGCGCTTCCATCGCCCGCGCCCGATGACCGTCGAGATCGCTGGCGAATCCGCCTTGAAACACCTGTCCCCGCCCCAGAACGACCGGAGGCTCGTCAACGAGTGATCGTTGCAGCAAGGCCGTCGTTTGGGAAAGATCGGGCAGCTTCGGCGAACCGGGTATCTCGGCTATCAGCGGATCGAGTTCGGGGAGCGCGGCGAGGGCCGCGCGCAGCTGCACCAGCTCGCGAGGACCGGCCACGCGAGTGGTGATGCGATTCGCGAGGCGTTCGATATCCCCGACGGACCGCAGGACCTCGCGTATCCGGGATCGCTCACCGGTGTGCTCGACACACCACTCCACCACATCGAGTCGATGATTGAGCATATCCACGTCCAACAACGGCTGGCCGAGCCATTGTCGCAACATACGGGCACCCATCGACGTCCTGGTCGCATCGAGCATCGCGACCAGGCTCAGCTTCTTGTTACCGGTGGCGCTCTCCGTGAGCTCCAGGTTGCGACGCGTTTGCGCATCCAGCGTCATGAAGCCCTGGGTGGAATAGGTGCCGATGCTGGTAATCTGCTGCAGGCCGGAAAGCTGGGTGTCCTCCAAATATTGGAGGAGACCACCTGCTGCCCGAATAGCGAACGGCTTGCCAGTGAGACCAAAGCCATCCAGCGATTCGGTCTCAAAGTGACGATGAATCGCCCTCGCGGCCCGATCCTCCTGCCAGCGCCACGCATCTGTCTTGGTAACGCTGGCCGCGGTCGGGATCCAGCTGGCCTGCGGCAGGGCGAGGTCATCCGTGAAGTCGCCCGCCACCACGATTTCGGCGGCCTGCAGGCGCAGGAGTTCCCTCCCGACCGCCAGCAGCGTGTCTTCTGCCGATTGCTCCTGGACCTCGGTGGCGCGGAACTCGCCGGTGGTGATATCGGCATAGGCAATACCGGCGCGATTTCCCTGGACCACAATGGCGGTGATGTAGTTGTTGCTGCGAGCGTCGAGCATGGCGGGATCAGTGATCGTGCCAGGAGTGACCACACGGGTGACATCGCGATCGACCAATCCCTTGCCCTTGGTCGGCTCGCTGATTTGCTCGCAGATCGCAACTTTGTGGCCGGCCTGCACGAGCCTGGCGATATAGGCATCGGCAGCGTGATACGGGATGCCGGCCAATGGCACGCGGTTGCCCTTGCCCATATCGCGGGCCGTGAGGACAATATCCAGCACCTCCGCAGCAATGACGGCATCGGTATCAAAGGTTTCGTAGAAATCGCCGAGGCGGAACAACAGGATGTGCTCGCTGTAGCGCGCCTTGATCTGGTCGTATTGCTTGCGCAGCGGTACGACTTCTTTGGTTGTAGATTTGGCTGCGGTCATGCGGAACCCGGGTGCGTGCGGCGATTCGATTGATTGCAGCAAGGATACCGCGATGCAGCCGCGGTGGTGTAATGGACTCTCAGTATCGCGTTTGCTAAGAGCGATAGGCTGTAATGTCACTTGGGGATGGCCGACGGCAACCCGCCGCATGTTCGGATTACCGCGATCTCAATTAATCGATCACGCTCAATCCTGTTGTGTGGGGATCAGATTCGGCGGCGCGATACCCACAAGTCTCATCCTGAAACCACGCCCGGACATCAACACATCCGGGCGGAAATCTGCTGAGTTCGTCCCTACCAACAGAGAGTTCTCTCTATTTCACTGGCGGAATGTTGAAGTTGCGATTGAAGACGTTTTCAGGATCGTATTGACTCTTCAGGCGCTGAATGCGCTCATAGGTCGGCGTGGGGTACACCTCGCGCACGGTGCGCTCGCTGGTATCGGTCTCAAGATTGAGGTAGTTGCCGCTCACGAATGGCAGGAAGCGCTGCCACGCCGGATCAAGGTTGCGCCGATCCGGGTACAGGTCCATGGCCGTGAACAGCACTTCCTGGGATCGATGTGCATACGCGGTGGCATCGGCAGGCATATCGTTTACCGCGCCACCCACCCAGCGGAAGTTCGCCCACGGCACCTTGCCTTCCTGTAACAAGGTCGAAATGGCCCCGGCGGTATCACGGTTGAGGGATGATAACAGTCCGGATCGCGCCCGCAATGTCTGCTGCCCGGTATGGGCCTGGTCCTGCGGCGCCATGATCAGGCTGTACGGCACCAGTTGCGCTCCCTGCTGCAACAGCGGGGCAAGGTGCAGCATCGGCGTTATCGCTTCCACCGCCGCCTCCGCTTCGTCGTTGGCCCACACGGCCAGGATCTGGGCACTTGCATCCGCCCCCCGTCGCCGCGGCGTGTAATACATGAACACCTGCAACTCGCGCGGGGCCTGTTGCATGAACTGGCCGAGGTTCACCAGGAACGAGGTGAAATCAGTAGCGTCGTAGACAAACTGAGCCAGCACCACATCACCCACCGGCAGCGCTTCCAGCTCCACATGGGTGACGACGCCGAGATTACCGCCAGCCCCACGAATGCCCCAGAAGAGTTCGGGGTTCTGGGTGAGACTGGTGCGATGCAGCGTGCCGTCGGCTGTGACAATTTCCGCCGCGACGACGTTATCGATCGTGAGGCCATATTTGCGGGCCAGCAGGCCGATGCCACCCACGGTGACGATGCCTCCAACGCCGACATCGCTGTAGTCACCGCTGGTCATGGCCCATCCGCGGGGTCCAATCGCCTCGGCTACCATCCCCCATGTGGCGCCGGTGCCAACGCGAATCCTGCGGGTAGCCTCGTCGACCACGGAAATATCGTTGATGCGGCTGACATCGAGGATGATGCCGCCATCGTTGGTGCTGAGCCCGGATGTACCATGCCCGCCGGCCCGGATGCTGAGTGGCACTTCCTGTTTCTGGGCATATTGCAGCGCCTCTGCCACCTGATCGGCCGAGGCTGTCATCATTACCAGGCCAGGAGTTCCCTCACGCATATAGACGGAGCGCACACGATCGTATCCTGCCTGGTCGGGAGCGATGGTGCTGATTCCTGTCGGGATGGCGTCGTAATCGATGTTGTCACTGCGAGTTGCGCCACTTGTGCCGAGAACGGTTGCCGAATCGCGCTGCTCGCGGACCGGCGCATCCTCCCCGCGTGCTTTGGCGACGATCTCGCGCACGGCCGGAGCAACTTCCTGCCCGAAGGCCTGGATAGCAGATGGATCGTTGGTAGCCAGCAGGTATGTGCTGATGCCATCGCGCAGCGTCAGCTCGGCTAATTGTTCGGCCCAACGTGCCGGAGTGCCCTTAAGGAAGTTGCGATCGGAACGCAGGAACGTGCCCATGATATTGAGCATCCGACGCACATCCTGAGGCGAACGACCAGCGCTGATAGCGGCATCATCGATGCGGGCATTGCCATCGGCCAGGGCATCAATCTCGATATAGCCCATGCTTGGCAACCAGGCATCTCCCTTCTCGCCCAACAGTTTCAGCATCTTCGGCTTATACGCTCCCAGCCAGATCGGTATCTCATGGGGAGTTTCCGGACCGCGTGTCATGCCGTTGATATTGTAGAACTCGCCTGAATGGCGCACGCCGCCAGGGCGCGAGGTATCCAGCACCTGGCGAATGATATCGATCGCTTCCTCAAGCTGCCGCAGAGCCTCGCCAGGAGTGCGCCTTTCCCCACCCATCGCCACGATTGGATCCCAGAACGCTCCAGCCCCCAACGCAAGCTCGAACCGTCCTCCGCTGAGGACATCGAGACTTGCCGCCGACCGTGCAAGCATGGCGGGAGGTCGCAGGGGAAGGTTGAGCACGTTGTGCGCCAGGCCGATCGTGCTGGTTTGAGCGGCCACATACGTCAGCAGGGTGAAGGCATCGAAAAACTGGTTATTGTAGGGGTGATCCTGGAAGGTGACGTAATCCAGTCCTGCCTGTTCGCCGAGTTGCGCCAGTTCAACGGGCGCATTTGGATTAGCCAGCGTTGGCGTGAGATTGATACCGAAGCGGAGATCATGACGATAATCGGGCATTTGGCGGGCATACCTTTGGCGAGTGACGAATCGACGCTTGTAACGTCGATACTTACGATAGGTAAGTCTACCACCGACCTTCGCCTCGATGCACGTCGAAACGTCAAACCTTCCCCGACAATCGTGAAACATTTTCGCGGAGCCGTTCCCCTACTCTGCCGGGTACATTCCGCGCTACCATGCCATCACGATGATGTGATGATGTTCCCGCACCCGAAAGGCTTCCCATGGCTGTCGTCTCCTTTCCCACCGATCTCGAGATCGCGCAGTCGGCGCCAATGCTGTCGCCGATCGAGATCGCGGCACAACTTGGCATCGGTGCTGAATACGTGGTGCCCTATGGCCGCAATGTGGCCAAAATCGATCCGACCGTTATCGATACGATGACCGATCGTGCCATGGGCAAGTACATCGTAGTGACCGCGATTACTCCCACTCCCCTCGGCGAAGGTAAAACAACGACTGCCGTCGGGTTGGCCCAGGGCCTGAAACATATCGGTCAATCCAGCGTGCTCACATTGCGCCAACCAAGCATGGGCCCCACCTTCGGCATCAAAGGCGGCGCTGCCGGCGCCGGTTACAGCCAGGTGTTGCCGATGGAAACGCTCAACCTGCACCTTACCGGCGATTTCCACGCCGTCACGGCTGCCCATAACCTGTTGGCAGCGATGATCGAAAACCATCTTTTCCACGGCAATGAGCTCGATCTTGATCCCCAGGAAATCCAGTGGCGGCGCGTCATGGACGTCAACGATCGCGCGCTGCGCAATATCGTAGTGGGCCTCGGCGCCAAAGCCGATGGTGTCACCCGCCAGGCCGGTTTCGATATCACCGCCGCCAGCGAGGTGATGACCACGCTTTCGCTCTCGACCAGCCTTGCCGACCTGCGGGCCCGCCTCGGCCGGATTGTCATCGGCAAGAATCGTAGCGGCGGCTTTGTAACTGCCGAAGACCTCAATGCTGCCGGCGCAATGGCCGTGATCCTTCGGGATGCGGTGTGGCCGAACCTGCTGCAGACCACCGAAAACACACCTGCCTTGATCCACTGCGGCCCCTTCGGCAACATCGCCACTGGCAACAGCAGCATCATTGCCGATCTTGTTGGCTTGCGCACTGCCGACTACGTCATCACCGAGGCCGGATTTGGCTCCGACATGGGTGCGGAACGGTTCTTCAATATCAAGTGTCGCGTTGGCAATGCCCGCCCAGCAGCGGCCGTGCTGGTAGCCACCGTGAGGGCGTTGAAGGCGCATAGCGGTCGCTTCCGCATCGCAGCTGGCAAACCGCTACCTGCCGAAATGCTGATCGAGAATCCAGACGATGTACGCGCCGGCGCCGATAACCTCCGCAAACATATCGAGATCGTGCAGGGGTTCGGCATTCAACCGGTGGTAGCGATTAACGCCTTCCCTTCGGACTTCCCGAGTGAGCACGACGCTATCCGCGAAATCGCGGCCGTGGCCGGTGTCCGCTGTGCAGTGAGCACGCATGTTGCCGAAGGCGGGGCAGGTGCAATCGAACTTGCTGAGCAGGTGGTACTTGCCGCCGAAGAGCCAACGAACTTCCGTTACACCTACGACCTGGAAATGACGCTGCCGCAGAAAATCGAAGCCATCGCTACCAAAGTCTACGGCGCCGAGGATGTCAGCTACACCCATGA
>DJVD01000139.1:0-1529 GCA_002440805.1 Chloroflexi bacterium UBA6265 | reverse complement strand
AAGGGCGCTCCGGTTTGCTGGACATTACCGGTACGCGAAGTGCGCCTGGCCGCTGGCGCGGGCTATGTCTATGCCATTGCCGGCGATATGCGCACTATGCCGGGCCTGGGCGAATCACCAGCCGCAGAACGGATCGATCTCGACGTCGATGGCAAGATCGTCGGACTGTTCTAAGCCATACCGACAGAATGTGCGAAAGAGACCGCCCTCGGAGTATTCCGGGAGCGGTCTCTGTTATAGGTCGTCTGGAAGTGGGTTCTAGACGGCGTGGCTGGTCTCACTCCAGATGCGATCGATTTCGGCGCGGCATTCTGCCACGACAGCGGCGTCTACGACATCTACCTGCTTGTTATCAGCCAGGTCCTGAACCACTGCGGCGGGCAGGGCCTCATTGATCTTCTGGATCAGTGTTGCCACAGTGCGCATTCCCTGCTCCGCGAAGTTTTTGGCTTCGTCGTTCTTCAGCGCCATCGATGTGGTGTGGAACATGGTGTATGCCACCACCAGGTGATTAAGGGCGGTGTAATCGTCACGCAGCGCCTTGGCAATAGAATCCTTGCGCAGGCGATCAATCACGCCCGCGGCCTTGCCGAGGATCTCTGAGCCGGCCTTGATCACCGGATTGCCCGGCGTGGTACCGACGGATTCCTGGAAGGCAACCGCACGTTTCTTTTCGTCTCGCACGGTATCGTGCAGTTCGCGAATAATGGCGCCGCCGGTGGCGGAATTGGTGGAGAGCTTCAGCTGGTGATCCAGCGCCTCTTCAATATGGCTTACGAGCGCGACAATATCGCCGGCCCAATCCACAATTGCTTCATGATTCTTGGTAGCGTGCTCAGTCAAAGTGACCTCCTTGAGAGTGTGTCAGGTTGCAGTGCAGCTTTGCACTTCTCTTCTGGCTGGCGCAAATGCCATGCCACGGCGCGCTGGAAGCCGCGCTTTCAAGGGATCCGTAGTGTTTTGTCGTACAGACGAGGAAAGCCAGCGCTCCTGCTAGTGCATCCAGGCCGTATGCAGAGCTTCGGCACTGATCACGCCTTCGCGAAGCACCACAATCTCGCCGTCCACAAGGCGAATAACGGTGCTGGCGTTTTGCTGGGGAGAGAACCCGCCATCGAGGATAACATCGATGGCGGATCCGAATGCCTCCTGGATTTCGGTGGCGGCGTGGGCTGCATCAGCACCCGAGAGGTTGGCGCTTGTGGTCGCTATCGCTCCACCGGCTCGTTCGGCAATGGTGAGCGGAATTGAGTGATTCGGGAGGCGTACGCCAATGGTGTTATCGGGCGCCTTCACCTCGGCAGGGAGATGCTCTGCGGCCGGCAGCACAATCGTCAGTGCTCCGGGCCAGAACCGCTGCGCCAGTTCGATCAGGCGCTCATCAACACTGGGACTAAGCCGATCGATCACGTCGGGTCGAGAGATCAGGATCGGCAACGGCTTGTCCGGTGATCGTCCCTTGAGATCGTAAATGCGCCGCAGGGCTGCGGGGTGTTCGAGGCTGGCACCGATACCGTAGACCGTATCGG
>DJVD01000050.1:2447-4441 GCA_002440805.1 Chloroflexi bacterium UBA6265 | reverse complement strand
CCGCCAGCGCGACTCGTCTAGATTCGTTGGAATGCCAGCTGACAATTAAGGGCGTCACTAGCACGAGAGCGTACTGTGCAACACCCTCTGTGAGGGCCTTACTCCGGAAGGGTATCCGCCGGGACGTTGGGCTGAGTTGATTTCATCCGCACGCTGCAACCGGGGTTGTATCGTGAGTTCCAGATTTGCCAGGCGATCGCTGGCACCACAAGGACACCGGCAGCCGCAAGGTAGGGCCACATGGCAGCGAACAACCCGGGGGCCACGATCGACAGCATGGCCACCATTGCAACTACAACAACCAGCGGACGCACTATGCCGCAAACATTCAGCATGATAAACAAACTCCTAGACGTTAAAGAGGAAATTGATGATATCGCCGTCCTGCACCACGTAGGTCTTGCCCTCGCGGCGGAAGTGACCGGCAGCTCGCACTGCGGCGATGCTGCCATCGTTGATCAAGTCCTCATAGCTCATCACTTCGGCGCGGATGAAGCCGCGTTGGATGTCGCTATGGATGGCGCTGGCCGCTTGCCACGCCGTTTCACCACGATGTATTGTCCAGGCACGGCACTCGTCCTCCCCCACCGTGAAGAAGGCCTGCAGGCCGAGCAAGTCGAAGCTGAGGCGGATGATCCGGCCCAATGCCGATTCCTTGATACCCAGGTCAGTCATGAACAACTCGGCGTCTTCGGGATCAAGCTGGCCGATTTCCATCTCGGTCTTGCCGGCGATGCCATCGACTGCCACCTTGTGCTTCCCGAATTTGGCCTGCATATCGGCAACAAGTGTCTCCCCCACATCACCAAGTTGATCTTCGCCGAGGTTAAGCAGCAGCAGTAGCGGTTTCTGGGTGAGGAAGCCGAAGCCGGCCAGCAGCTTGTGATCGTCCTCATCGAGATCGTCCACTACCTCGCGAATGGGCACATCATTGCTGAGCGAGGCGTGAAGCTTCTCCATCAGGGCCTGCTCGCGCTCGGCCAGTTCCCGTTCCTTACCGCGGGTTTTCCCGATGGTGCTTTGGATGCGACCAAGTCGCTTCTCGATAACGCCAAGATCACTGAACAGCAGTTCCATGTCCAGCGTTTCGATATCTCGTTCCACATTCACCGTTTCTTCCGGGTGCGGCACCGAATCGTCCTCAAAAGCGCGGACAACATGCACCAGCGCGTCGGCCTGGGCAAAGTGTCCCAGCAACGCCCCGCTCAGGCCTTTCTCAGCCATGCCCTTGGCGATGCCGGCAACATCCAGGTACTGGACATCGGCCTGGACCTCGCTCCTGGGATTGAACATCGACGTGAGTTTGTCCAATCGCGGATCGGGCACCTTGACGGTAGCCAGGTTCGGCTCGTCGCTGCTGGAGCCAAAGGTGCCGGTAGCCGCGTCGGCCCTGGTGAGGGCGTTGAAGACGGTGGTTTTGCCACTGGTGGGCAAGCCGATGATTACGAGCTTTGTTGCCACGTTGGGTTCCTTCATAAGAAAGGTGTTGGCCCCCATGCCNNATGCCGAAGCCGGGCTCCCTCGAAAGTATACCCGGGCAATATGTCGGAACCGGGCATGGTCGTACCGACACGATCGATGCGCCGGATGGGAGGGTGTTGCGCGGGCCGCCGTGACCTACTCATTGACGAAATTACCCTCCCGATCGCCGATCAGCTCGATGCCGTGATCGTCTACCCGGGACGAGGCACCATCACGCCCCACTTCGCGCCAATCACTCGTTACACTGGGTTCAGATACACGTCACGACCAGGCGGCATATTTCGGACGGGCCAAGGACGAAACACCTCTTTCGCCGTTGCTCCCGATGGTTTGGGCATACGCCCACTGGAGGATACGATGCACGAAACCACGTTGGTACGCGGCACGACTGTAGAGGCGTTCTCTCCTGTTCGCGATGCGTTTGAACAGGTGGCCGCGGCAGAACCCGGACTCTCGGCCCAACTCTGCATCTACCACCAGGGTATGCAGGTAGTTGACCTGTGGACGGGCCC
>DJVD01000050.1:0-2414 GCA_002440805.1 Chloroflexi bacterium UBA6265 | reverse complement strand
CAGGACGGCAACCTTACTGTTGCCGATCTCCTCGGCCACCGCGCAGGGCTAATCGGTGTCGATGGCGGTTTCACACCTGAGGAGGTGGCTGACGATACCTTGATTGCTGCCCGGCTAACCACCCAAACACCATACTGGAAACCAGGCAGTGCCCACGGATACCATGCACTCACGAATGGCGCGCTGGCGGGAGAAATCGCTCGCCGCGTCACCGGATCTACGCTGCACGAGATCTTCGAGACCCGCATCCGGGCGCCATATGAACTCGATTTCTACCTCGGGCTACCGGCGGAGGAAGACCACCGCTTTGTAGCCGTCCAACCGCCCACTGGCGATACACCACCCTCGTTCCCCCCACTTGACTCGCTGCTGGCGATTGCCCTGAACATGCATGCACCTGTGCCGACCAACATTTACACATTCCCCAACGAACGATTCGTCCGTGAGAAGGGGCAGTCCTCCGGCGGCGGCATCGGCAGTGCCCGTGGCATCGCGCGAATGTATGCGGCCACAATTGGCGTGGACGATCGTGACTCGTTGCTGACCAGAGACACTATCGATATCATCACCACAGCGCAGCAACCCGGGATCGATATGGTGTTTGGGGAGGAGAGCCATTTCCTTCTTGGTTTCGCCGATATCTACAACGGAAACCCGGCAGCTACCGCGCGTGCGTTTGGTCATACCGGGGCAACCGGGTCGCTGGCGTTTGCCGATCCCGGCAACGACCTGGCATACGGATACACCCGGCGGAGATTCCGACCCGAAGGCACAACCGTCGACGAGAATTCGGCGCTGATTAAGGCGATGTTGGTTGCTGCGCAATCGATGTGATAACGTGCGTCGACGTTCCGGAGCACCTAAGTCCTACACCTCACGGGCGGACACACAGGTCCGCCGCTACAACATCGTCCAAACCCGGAGGAACGGTCATGGCGCCACGTCACGGTAAAATCGTCACCTTCCTGATGGCACTTATGCTCATCATGAATTCGACGATAGCGGTGCTCGCCACCCCAATCGCCCAACCGGAAGCGGGTGTTCCCTGGTGGCGAACCACAATCTGTTACGAGGTGTTCGTGCGCTCGTTCCAGGACAGCGATGGCGACGGCATCGGCGATATCAATGGCCTCATCTCCCGGCTCGATTACCTTAACGACGGCACTCCCGGCAGCGGCGACGATCTTGGCGTGGGCTGCATCTGGCTGATGCCGATCATGCAATCGCCCTCCTATCACGGTTACGATGTCACGGATTACCGCACGATCGAAGCGGACTATGGCACCAATGCGGACTTCCTTCGCCTCATGGAGGAAGCGCACTCCCGTGGTATCCGCGTGATTGTCGATTATCCCCTCAACCACATCTCGGTCGAGCACGAGTGGTTTATCGATGCGGCGTCCGATCCGGCATCGCCGTATCGCGACTGGTTCATCTTCGAGGAAGAAGATCCAGGCTACCCCGGCCCGTGGGGTCAGCAGGTGTGGCATCGGAATCCATATGGTGATGGCTACTACTACGGCATTTTCGATTCATCCATGCCCGACCTGAATTTTCGCAACGATGAGGTCAACGCCGAGTTCCGCGATATCACCGAGTTCTGGCTGACTTCGATGGGGGTAGATGGCTTTCGGATGGACGCGATCAAACACGTGATCGAAGAGGGCAAAATTCAGGAGAATACGCCGGAAACGATCGCATGGTTGCGAGAGTTCGCTGGCTTTGTGAAGGGCGTAAATCCAGAGGCATTCACAATCGGCGAGGTGATGGGCACTGGCACAGACAGCCTGCAGGCGTACTACCCGGACACGCTGGATGCGTTTTTCCACTTCGAGATGGCAGGGACGTTGCGCAACGCCGCCTCCACTGCCAGCCCGCGCAGGATCGGTCCGATTGTGAACGGAGCGGATAGCCGCCTGCCGGACCAGCGCTGGGGAACCTTCCTCACAAACCACGATGAACCACGTGTCGCCACTGTGTTGAAGCAGGATCAGGACAAACTCCGCGTCGCCGCCATGCTCCTGCTCACACTGCCCGGAACGCCATTCATCTACTACGGCGAAGAAATCGGCCTGCCCGGCGAAAAGCCCGATCCGAATATCCGGACACCGATGCAGTGGTCGGGAGAGGATGGTGGAGGATTTACGACCGGGACGCCATACACCGCGATGCAGCCTGGGTGGCAAATGCTCAATGTGGCCTCGCAGGATGGTGACGCAAACTCGTTGCTCAACGCATACCGAACGTGGGGCCATCTCCGCGAAACGTCAATCGCCCTGCAGCAGGGAACGTTCGTACCGCTGGAGACCGAGGATCGGCAAGTATTCGCCTTCCTGCGCGTACACGAAAACGAAACAATGTTGGTGGTGATCAACCTTGGTTCGGAACGATCGGAGCCGATCGCCCTGACACTC
>DJVD01000242.1:1460-12727 GCA_002440805.1 Chloroflexi bacterium UBA6265 | reverse complement strand
TCGCCCATCCCGGGTATGAGAGGAGCGACCCGAAGGCATGAGCGAATGTCGCTGCGTCAAGGGTCTGCAGTCTCATCACCAGCACGTTAATGCACTCGTGAACAACTACTGTTCATGCAAGACCTGCGAATTCATGCGTTGGTTCGAGGCTCTTCCACTTCCATCAACTGGGCCGCCGGCGTGAAAAAGCTGCGGTAGCCCCACTCAACCAGGATCACCACGCTCATGGCCACCGCGGCCATAATGCCGACCATGATCGCGATCTGGTAGCGAATGGCCACCTGGGGATCCTGCCCGGCAAGGATTTGGCCCGTCATCATGCCGGGCAAGCTGACGATACCTATACCTACCATCGTGTTCACGGTGGGTAAGATGGCGGCATCGAACGCCTGCTGCACAACCTTGCGCGTACTTGTGCGTGGCGTTGCCCCCAGCATCAGCGCCCCCTCGATCAGGTGCCGGCGATCCTCCATGCCCTGGATCAGGCGCGACGCACCAAGGGCAACACCGGTCATGGAGTTGCCCACAATCATGCCGGCAATGGGAATGACGTAGCGGGGATTCTCCCAGGCGTTGTTCTGCACAATCGCCAGCAGGAAGAAGCCGAGACTGCTCACCGCGCCTGCCACCAGCGAAATCGCCATCACCTTGCGAAGTGGCACCGGCACGTGTTCGTTGATGCGCCGGATGGAATTGGCCACCGCGAACGCGAGCATCACGATGAGGATTGCCAGCACGGTCAGGAAATGCGGATGGTCGAATACCCACGTCAGCAGGTAGCCTGCAATAAAGAGTTGCACCGTCATGCGCAGGGTCGCGCTGATGATCTGGCGCTCGCGCGGAATGCCCAGCCAGCGTACCAGCAGCAACGTGACGACGACATACACACTCGCAGCCGCGAGTTGCCACAGGCTGAGATCGACGGTGCTATCCATGCGGCGCTCCCACCCTGGTTGAGACGATATGTCCCGCGCTGATTTCGATAATCCGATCGCTCCAGTGTTCGGCGATGGCAGTGGCGTGGGTCACCATCACAATCCGGGTGCCGCAGGTGTTCGCTTCCGCCAGCAGGTGTTGGATGACGGATTCCTGCGTGCCGGTATCGAGCGCCGATGTGGGCTCATCCAGCAAGAACACGTCTGGCCGCATCGCCAATATCCGGGCAATCGCCACCCGTTGGCGCTCGCCACCGGAGAGGCTGGATGCGCCGGATTCGATGGGTCGGGAAACCTCCATCAAATCCAGCAACCGGGCGATCTCGGTATCGGCGATGGGTGGTCGTTCGGAAAACTGCAGCCCGATCAGGACGTTGTCGCGCACGCTGCCCTCGAAAATGATTGGGGTTTGGGGCAGCATCACCACGCGCCGGCGAAGTTCTACCGGGGCGATCGATTCAATCGGTTCGCTCCTGTAGGTGATAGAACCCGTGTCTGGCGAGATCATTCGATTCAACAGCCGCAGCAGCGTCGATTTGCCGCTACCACTCTTGCCGACAATGCTCGTAACCTCATTGGCCAGGATGTCCAGGTGATCGATGCTGAGTACATGTTTGTAGCGAACATCATCGAGCGTGAAGAGTGACATGCCGTGACCTCCGCCAGAAACACCAGTCGCCTAGAGTTTTGTCACCTTGCCGAGGCTCACGGCCCTGTTTGCACCAGTGGCGCCGGGGATATTTGTGGGATAGCCGGCCAGGGCATCGTGCGCCATGAGGGCGAAACAGATCGCTTCCTTGCCATCGGCAGTGATGCCGAGTTCATCGGTGGCCCGCACCGGAATGCCATCCAGCGCATCGGCCAGCATCCGCATTAGCAGCGGATTGCGGGCCCCACCGCCGTTGACATACACCTCATCGGGCAATTCGGGCAGCCATTGGCGATACGCATCGGCAATTGAATGGGCCGTATACGCGGTGACGGTGGCGATCACATCGGCATTGAGCTGGCGACCGCGCAGGATCTCTTCCACCATCGACGTGCCGTAGTATTCGCGACCGGTGGTCTTGGGTGGTGGAGAATTCAGGTAAGGATCCTGCATCAGCAGGTTGAGCAGCGAAAAATCTACCGCGCCGTTGCTGCCGATGGCGCCATTGGCGTCGTACGCCTGGGCACCATCGGTGAGGCGATTCACCAGGGCATCGATCAGCATGTTGCCCGGGCCGGTGTCGAAGGCGATCACATCGGTAACCGAGGCATTGGCTGGCACCCAGGTGACATTGCCGATACCGCCGATGTTTTGCACGCAGCGATTGAGGTCGGTGTGGGCGAAGGCAGCCCAATCGAGATAGCTCGCCAGCGGCGCACCCAGCCCGCCCACGGCCATATCGGCAACACGGAAATCGCTAACCACCGTGCAGTTCAATGTCGCCGCGATCTCGCTGGCCTCACCGATCTGCAATGTGCTCGGTACCAGCAGGTCGCTCTCGCGTTGGGGTTGATGCCACACCGTTTGGCCGTGACTCCCCACCACAGTGACATCGTCAGCGCTCAAGCCATTGGCCGCCAGTACCTGTTCGGCGGCGCGGGCAAAGGCCTTGCCAATCACCACATTCATGCTGCAAATACGCGCCACCGCATTGGCTGAATCCTCATACAGGTTCAGCAATTCGGCGCGCACGGCAGGCTCGTATGGCACGGTGTCGAACGCCAGCAGGTCGATATGTGCCTGCTGGGCGTGACCATCGATGCGGCACACGGCCACATCGATTCCATCCAGCGAGGTGCCGGAGATCATGCCAATGGTGAGGGGGATGGTCATGCATATGCTCCTGGACGTGCGACTTTAGACGTGCTGGGCAATCGGAAAGATATCGGCGAGTTGCTTGCTGATATTGGCGCGGATTACGGCCCAATCCTGGTTGACCGTGGGATGGACGCGATTGGTGAGCAGGATGCTGATCAGCTCGCGTTCGGGATCGATCCACAGGCTGGTGCCCGTAAAGCCGGTGTGGCCATAGGCGCGATCGCTGAGGCCCGCTCCCGATGCTTCTCGCGACAGTTCCTCCGGGTATGGATGTGGTGTCATCTGCCAGCCAAGACCGCGACGTTGATTTGGTGCGGCCAGCCCGGTTTGCTCGCGCGTGGCTTCGCGCACCAGGGTTTCCGGCAACACGCGCACTCCAGCCAGTTCGCCACCGTTGAGCCACATGCGGGCGTAGCGCAGGAGGTCATCGGCAGTGCCGAAGAGGCCGGCATTACCGCTGACGCCACCCAGGCCATACCAGGCGTTGCCATCGTGGACTTCGCCGCGCAACAGGTATTGCCGCCAGCCCTGCACCGGATCGGCCCCGGCAGTGGCGACCTCAAAGTGGTTCCCAAGCTCGGTNNCCAGCGGCTGGAAGATATGCTGGTGTGCGTACGCATCGAGACGCAGCCCGCTTACGCGACGAACCACTTCGCCGAGGAGGATAAACCCCATGCAGCTGTAGGCAACACGGGTGTTTGGGGCAGCCTCCGGCTGGTCGGCGGCCAGGCTGGCGATATAGGCATCGATACCGGTGCCGGTGGTGTACACCCCGCGCCAACTTGTGAGCCCGCTGCTGTGGCTGAGCAGGTTGCGGATGGTGACATCCCGTTTGGCGCCCTCATCGCCAAATTCGGGGATATAGGTTGCAAGCGGCTCGTCGAGGGCGATCTTGTCCTCGCCGATCAGGCGCAGCACGGAGGGCGCGGTGGAAACCACCTTGGTGAGCGAGGCGAGGTCGAAGATCGTATCGGGCGTCATCGGCGTGCGCTCCGCTTCCGGCACGCGCACTGCCCAGCCGGTGTGCCGCTGCAGCACGATCTCGCCGCGATGCTGAACCACTGCTACGGCACCGCCAACCTGATGGGCGGCGGTAGCGGTTTCGATATCCTGCCAAATACTGTCGAGCGTTGGTGTCATAGCACAATCCCACTATGGGCTCATTCGTAAAGGCGCATCGTACCGCAACTGGCCCAGGAAAAGGGAGAAGGAAAAACCCTAACCCATGAGGTGGTGCATACGTTTGTGAAGCATGGTCAGGCCGATCGCGGCGACGAGGCAGAACACCGCGGGAAGTACAAAGACCCCCGGCAACCCGAATGTGCCCACGCCCAGGCCGCCGGCAAAACCACCGATCGCGGAGCCGATTGCGCCGGAGGTCATGAAGATGCCGGAGGCCGTCGCCACGGCGGTGCTCAGCAGTCGCTGGGCCACCAGGATCCCCAATGCCGCAAATACGCCCCAGACCACGCCCATCAGCGATTGGGCGATGAGGACATCCAGCGCGCTATCGGCCATGGCGAACCACAGGTTGGCAAACACGGCGATACCCGTGGCAACCGTGATCAGGCGCATCGCCCCGAATTTCCGCGCTCCTACGACTGCCACCGGGATCAGGGGGAACTCCACAAACGGCTGGATACCGATGGCGAGGCCCTGCAGGGTGGAGGAAAGATGCAAGTGATCCGCCATGTAGATTGGCAAAAAGGCGTGCTTCACCGCTTCGCTGGCAGAGAAGCTCAGGCAGAGGGCAGTGAACACCAGCAGCGGCGTCATGCTCTGGAGCGATGCCCGGGCCGAGATCGGTGCCTGGCCGGTGCGTGTGGCCCGCGGGATCGATGCCGAGCGTTTGATCATGCCGAGCGGGATCACCTGCGCCAGCGCGCAGATCGCCGTCATGATCATCACCGTGCGTGTGCCATATGCGCCGGCGATGGTGGTGCCGATGACCGGGCCAACAATCCAGCCGGCCGTGACCGCCATGCGCACAGTGGCGAACACACTATCGCCGGCGGGAGTCGGATTGGCGGCAATGTCATCGTGAATGGCGGCGAACAGCTGCGACATCGACGCGCCCGCGAAGGCGAGGATGGTGGCGCTGAGCACGAACGGCATCCACAGCTGCGAGGCAAAGGCAAAGGCCAGCCAGCCGAGGAAACCGGCAAACGCGCAAATGCGGAAAAACCCGAGTCGCTGCCCGGTACGATCCGAGCGCGCACCCACCAGGTAGCCGGCGATCGGCGCGGTGAGGCTGGTGAGGTAGAAGAGGCCGGCGGTTTTAAGCGAGGCATCGAGCTCGTTTACCAGGAACGCGGCGATTTGCGGCGTCGCGGCCGCGCCACCAATGCCGGCAATGAAAAGGCCAATGGTGGCCCCGCGATAGAGGGGGGTGCGGAGGATGACCTGGATGGCCGATTCGCTACTGCCGGGGTGGGGCAAGGCGATATCGCCATCGCCGATTGCGGCGGAAATCGCTGCACTATTCTGACTGTCCACGTGAACGCCTCTCACACCAGTGTGAAAACGCCACGCGTCTCACCTCGAATCCAGATGAATGATGCAGGGGATGCGCGCGAAAACCAAGGGCAGTTAACCGTCAGTTTGGGGAATCCTGCGAGTCGCGGTTTTGGGGGTTCGCCCGCTGGCGGGATGAAGCGTCCGGATCGGCCTCGCCATCATTCAGGGGATGGCACACCACCGCATCGCCATCGCAGCAGGGGAGGATGAACCCGCATTGTGGGCATTGCTCGTGCGATGTCACTCGTATCATCGGCGTGCCGCATACCGGGCAGGGAAGGGTGGTGCGGGTGTGCATGGACAATCTCCTTCAGGTGCGCACATCGTACCCGATACTTCCCGATTTATGGCGTAGTATAGTATTACTATCAAAAAGAAAGGATAAGGAATCATGATTACCAAACCAGCATACGGATTTGTTCTCACTCTGGATATGCCGATCAATGAGGCGCGCCCGCACGTGGAGGAAGCACTGAAGGCCGAAGGCTTTGGCGTGCTTACCGAAATCGATGTAAAAGCGACGTTGAAGAAGAAGATCGACGTCGATTTCGTGCCCTACGTGATCCTCGGCGCGTGCAGCCCGAAGCATGCGCACAAGGTGCTCAGCATCGACCCCAACATCGGTCTCTTCCTGCCCTGCAATGTCACGCTCCATGAGATCGATGGCAAAACCCGGGTCAGCCTGATCGATCCGATGCAGATGCTGGCGATGGCCAGCGACAACCCGGAGTTGATGGAAGTGGCGAAGGAAGTAGAAGCGGCTTTCCGCCGCGTCGAAGCCGCACTGAACGCGTAGGGCCCGAAAGGCCAGCATAGTTGCGAACCATTCCCACCGGGCGGACAAGGGTACGCTTCGCTGCCCGTGCTTCGCACTCGGCCGCCTCGCTGCGGCGAGGTGGTTGGCCCCTACGTCTCTGACCGCCCACAGTGCGCCCTGGTTTCATATCCGGGTTGGGCGAAGTTGATTTCCCTGAGACCTGTCGTCCGGTCGCCCACAAGGGGCGAGAAATGCTCGAGATAGCGATTTCAGGTGGGATACTGCTGCCTCTCCAGGCAGCGAAAAGGTGGGTGTCATGCGACACCCACCTTTTCGTATCACCGCTACCGATTATTGGTGCGGGCGCGGAACAATGGTGCCCAGCCCGTGCCTGGCCAACGTCTCGTTGACGTCCTTCAGATCCTTATTGACCAGGGAATCCAATGGCTTGAGCGCATCGTCAATGCGGGCAACGAAGTCATCAAATACCTGGTACGAAACATCGGTTGGTGGGTAATCGCCCGGCTGCACGACAAATGGCAGGGCGGCAAACTTTTGCCAGAGGCGATCACCCGAATTCCCGGAATCACCCCAGCCACCGCGAAGGTCGGGCACCGCAATCTTCTCCTCGATCTCAAGCACCCTGGCCCGCAGCTCCTTTGCCGATTCTGTCTGCTCCGGATCGTCGCTCCGATTGATTGCGGTATCCAGTTGCAGGCGCAGGTCACGCATGGCATTGATTGCCTTCACCATGCGATTGGTCTGTTCATGGATGCGCAGCAACAGTGCTTCCTGCTCCTGCAGTTGCTCCGGCGTAGCAGTTGCTTCACGTGGCGGAACAATCTTGAAGTCTTCGCTGAGAACCGTATCGCCAATGTGCAATTCGACCTTGAAGTCGCCTGGCGCAACCAGCGGGCCACTGACCGCCTTGCCGGAAATCGGATCCTTGCCCTCAATTTTCTCCGATGGCTCGTGGCGCATATCCCACACGAACCGGTTCCAGCCCGGTTTCGCGGTAATGCGGCGTTCCTTGGCGATGTATCCATCATCCGCATTGCGGCTGGTCAGGGTGCGGATCGGCGTACCATCGGCCTTGAGGAAGCGAAGTTCAATTGGCTCTTCCGGTTCAGCGAGCAGGCGATACGTGATGACCACACCCTTCGGCGGGTTCTCACCGAAATCCAGGCCCTGCATGACAATTTCGCCTTCCGGCGTAGCGGAAGTGAGCATGCCGCCGCCCAGGCGACGTGCGTAGCTGATGGATTCTCGCGCAGGCACGTCCGTAAAGCTGACGGCCGCTGGAATGCGGATGGTATCGCGCGGCTTCACCAGGTACGGGGTGTCATCGGCAATGCCGGATGCCATTTCGCGCACGGCGGAAAGGTCATCCAGTATCCAGATGGAGCGTCCATGGGTACCGGCGATGAGATCGTTGTTGTGTACGATCAAATCGTATATTGGTGAAACGGGGAGATTAAGCTGGAACTGTTGCCAGCTAACGCCATCATTGAATGAAACATACACGCCGGTTTCCGTGCCCGCGTAGAGCAATCCCTGCTGGACAGGATCGGCACGGATCACGCGGGTGAAATCGTCATCCGGAATGCCGTCGGTTATCAGCTGCCAGGTATCGCCATAGTCTCGCGTCACATACAGGTATGGTGTGGTGTCATCCAGCTTGTACTTGGTGGCTGCCACATAGGCTGTTGCGGCATCGAATGGAGATGGCTCAATCATGCTGATGAGCGTGCGTTCCGGCAGCGTTGGCGGGGTGATGTTCTCCCACGATTCACCGTTGTTTCGGCTAATGTGGATCAGTCCATCATCAGAACCGGCCCAAAACACGCCCTGTTGGAGTGGCGATTCTGCAAAGGCGAATACGGTGGCATAGGTTTCTGCGCCAACATCATCGTAGTTCACCGGCCCGCCGGTGGGCTCCAATGTTTCCGGATCAGCGCGGGTCAGATCCGGGCTGATTGCTTCCCAGCTTTGCCCTTCGTTGGTGCTGCGGAGCACCCGATCGCCAGCGATATACAGGGTATTGGCATCATGCGGCGAGAAGACAATCGGGTATGTCCAATTGAAGCGTTGTTTCAGGGATTTGGCGCCAAGCCCCTTATTCACCTCTGGCCACGATGTGACCATGCGAATTTGCCTGGTGCGGTGGTCATAGCGTTGCAACGCATTCCCGCCACCACCAGATGAGCCGATGGCACCGACAAAAATGATGTCGTTGTCATCAGGCTTGACGGCGATGTATCCGCTTTCGCCGGTACCTGCCGGATAGCAATTGCCCCAGCGGATGCCGGCAGCATCGATAAATTGCTCGGGCACGCGGGTGGGTACGCCCAGGCTGGTGTTATCCTGCTGGGTGCCATACACCACGTAATCATCTTCATCGGTCGCAGCCAGGTGATAGAACTGCGCCGTGGGTTGGTTATACAGCGTGGTGAAACTGCGGCCACCATTGAGGGAAACTCCGGTCCCGCCATCGTTCCCCTGGACCATCCGCTGGTTATCTTCCGGATCGATCCACAGATCGTGGTTGTCGCCATGCCCAGTTGGGATTTCCTCGAATGTGCGACCGCCGTCAATGCTCTTCCAGAACTTGAGGTTGTTGACCCAAACGGTATCCGGATCGACCGGGTCTGCCGTGACGTGCTGGTAATACCAGGCGCGGGAGATCAGATCCTGGTTGTCGCTGACGATCTTCCAGGTATCGCCGAAGTCATCTGATCGGTACAGGCCACCTTCTGTCTTGTGCTCGATGATCGCCCACACCCGCCCGGAGCGGGCAGGGGAGGCAGATACGCCCATCTTGCCGAGCGTACCATCGGGCAGGCCGGGGTTGCGGGTGATGTTTTCCCAGGTTTCGCCACCATCGAAGCTGCGCCACAGGCCGCAATCCGGGCCACCGGTGCTGATCTGCCAGAAGTTTCGATACGCCTCCCAGATCGTGGCGTACAAGATGCGCGGATTGCTCTCGTCTACAGAAAGGTCTACCGCCCCTGCCTTGTCTGAGACATAGAGTGTCTTCCGCCAGGTCTTGCCGCCGTCATCGCTTTTGAACACGCCGCGTTCTTCGTTGCGCCCAAAGGCGTGACCAAGGGCAGCTACCCACACGATATCCGGGTTCTGCGGATGAACCCGCACCTTGCCGATGTGGCGGGTGTCTTCCAGTCCAAGGTGCTGCCAACTGCGGCCCGCATCGGTGGATTTGTAGACGCCATCGCCATGGCTCACATCCAGGCGGATCGTGCTTTCGCCCATGCCGGCGTAAATCACATTGTCGTCAGCGGGGCACACCGCCAGGGCACCAACGGATGATGTTTTCAGGTACCCATCCGTCACGCACTGCCAATAGGTGCCGGCATCCGTGGTTTTCCACACGCCGCCACCCACCGCGCCAAAGTAAAACGTGGCCTTGTTGCGGTACCCACCAGCGACGGCGACGACGCGTCCACCACGGAACGGCCCGATGCAACGCCAGCGCGAAAGGTTGGTGAGATTGGAAGTTGTGCCCATAATTGCGTCTCTCCATCAACACGTCTGAAATCCACGCGATTGCGCTTCGATTACGGTTTCACTCTGAATATCACAGGGTGCATGGGCTGGCAATAGCCGTTCTGGCAGGTGGAGGTTATGGAGTAGTGACCGCTTTCCCGCCATCCGCGGTTGCGATACGATACGGATTCAGTTGCTATGTGCCGCTCATGGCCGAATGACCCCGCGTATAGCGCCCATGTTGCCCAGCACCCGCCACGGGAGGAAGTGAGTGAACGCCCATTGACCCAACCGCAGCGGATATCGGGAAAAGTGAGGCGCTATAGAGCAACCGCAGTNNTGTGGCTCATGCTGCTGCCCTTCGGCATCGGTTTGGTGTTCCTGATCTTCCTGCCGGCAGTCCTCAGTTTGCCCATCGCCTTCACCCGCTACAACGCGCTCTCATCGCCCACGTTCATCGGCCTGCAAAATTTCCGCGAACTTTTGGCAGACGATATATTCGGGATGGCGTTGCTGAACTCACTCGGATTCATGCTTGGTTCGGTGACGCTGCGGCTGATCGCCGCGCTCACGTTGGCACTGCTGCTCTTCCGGCGCATCCGTGGCGGCGGCGCCATGCGTGCCGCCGTGGTGCTGCCAACCGTGGTGCCGGATGTCGCCTGGTCCCTCGCCTGGTTGTGGATCCTCAACCCGATGTACGGACCCGCCAACAACATGCTGGCCATGGTGGGCATCAATGGCCCTGCGTGGATGCTGGACGAATCCGGAGCGCGGATAGCCATCATTGTCATGCTGGCGTGGCAGTTCGGCGAAGGCTTTGTGATTTGCCTGGCGGCGCTGAGCGATATCCCCCAGGAGATTCATGATCTCACTCGCATGGATGGCGCCCGCAGGTTTGAGAAGCTGCGCAGTATTCTTTGGCCTTATTTGGCGCCATACCTGGTGATCCTGCTCATTCGCGATGCGCTGTGGAGTGTGCGAGCCAACTTTGTGCCGGCTCTCATCATGGGGCAGGATGGCGGCCCGAACTACGCCACCACCTATGCGCCCACCTGGATCTACATCAACGCGTTTGACTATATGCGGCTCGGTTATGCGGCCGCGCTCACCTGGGTAACTTTTCTCATCAGTTGCGCGCTGATCTCGGCACTTTTCCTGGTATCTGCCCGCAGAAGGGCAGGGTGGAACCTGTGACGGCCGCCCGGTGGAATACTGTTGTCCGATTTGCACTGGGCACAGCCATCGCGCTGCTCATGGTGTTGCCGTTTGTATGGATGCTCACTACTGCGGTCCGGGAGCGAGGCACAGTGCCTCCGCGCACCCTGCAGTTGTTGCCGGATTCGTTCACGCTCGCCAACTTCCGCGAGGTGTTCCATGTGCTGCCCTTTGGCACCATGGCGCTGAACAGCATCATTGTTGCCAGCATCGCCGTGCCCATTTCCGTGCTGGTGGCCAGCTGGGCCGGATTCACACTGCTCTTCCTGTCTTCACAGCTCCGGTCATGGCTGGTGGGAATTGTGTTTGTGGCCGCCATGATTCCAACCACTGCGTTTTGGGTGACACGCTTTGTGTTGTTTGGCTGGATAAATGTGATTGATAGCTGGTGGCCGCTGATTTTACCGGCACTAACGGGCATGTCCCCCCTGTTCGCGTTGGTCTTCCTCTGGTCCTACCGAGGCATCCCGATGGAGATGTTCGAAGCCGCCCGGCTGGATGGAGCGGGACCATTTCGAATTTGGGCAACCAT
>DJVD01000242.1:0-1423 GCA_002440805.1 Chloroflexi bacterium UBA6265 | reverse complement strand
GCTGTTCCTGATGGGACAGCGCGCGTTCACAAACGTACACCGCGGCGCTGGATGGCTGGGTAACTAGCCGAACGGGTGTTTCCATACTGGCCCGAGCAAGGCGAGGTATGCACCGGATACATCGGCGTGGGCCCGCGAAAGCACCGCATTCGCCCGCTCCTGCGTGTTGGCGATGGCGGTGTCCCTGTCGAAATTGGCATACAGCGCCTCCTGGAACACTGCATCAAAGATGTCTTCCACCTCTGGCCAGGCCCCAACCGAAGGCACCCGCCGCAGCGTCGGAATCGCATCCAGGAACACCGTAGAGTGCTCCGGCGTGGAATTGGGATCGAGGAACACCGGGGATTCGGCAATCGCCTTGAGCGATGGCACCGTCCGACCTGTTTTCGCCAGTTCAGTCTGTCCTTCTGGCCCGAGCATGTATTCGATGAATGCCCAGGCGGCGTCCTTATCCTTTGCATTGGCGTTCATGCAGAGCGCATCGCTGTGCAGGATACCTGCTGGCTCATCGCCCTGGGGCAGTGGTGCAACATCCCACTGGAAGGTATCAATCTCACGCAAGGTTGGCACCACACGCCGGCTTTGGAAGTACATGGCCGCCCGGCCATTCATGAATCGACTCAGGTCATCCTCGGCCAACACCTCGGCTTTGGTCGGCACGACACCCAGGTCACCCTCGCCAAGACGGGTAAACCAGTCGATACCAGCACGCGCTTCGGGGGTGTCGAGCATGAGTTTGGTGGGATTGTCGGTATCGTCAACGATCTCGCCGCCCATCGCCCAGATGAACGGCGCATAGCGAATCAGCGACGATTCCGTGACCAGTCCGTAGATATCGGTGGCGCCATCGCCGTTGGTGTCCTGGGTAAGCGCACTGGCGGCGGAGGTGAAATCATCCAGGGTCCAGTTTTCGGTCGGGAGCGGCACGTTTGCCTGCGTGAAGAGGTCAACGTTGTAATACACCACCAGGCTGGAGATATTTTGGGGTATGCAGGTGAGGGTATCGCCGTTGTAGCGGAAGGCATCCAGCGCGATCGGGTAGAAGTCTTCTTCCGAGATTGTGTCGCTTTCGGCCAGCATCGGCCCGAGCGGTTCCAGCGCACCGGNNGTGCTGACGCGTCGCTTGTAATCGCTCTTGCCGGGTGTGTACTGGCCGTCCACCTCAATGCCCGGGTTCATTGCTCTATAGCTGGCGATAACCGTTTCGTACGCCTCGGCCTCAGCCGGATCGCCCCAGTAGGCGAAGGTGACGGTGGGAGTGTCCTGTGCGAGAGCGGGCTGGATTGCGCTGATGGTCAGAAGCAGGGCCATGAACGTGGAGGCGATGTGGTGGCGTTGACGCAGGCCGAGACAGGCAAGAACGTGGTTCAGCATAAACTCTCCGTGATTGGCGAAGGACTTCCCCTGATTATCCGCGTGACGG
>DJVD01000014.1 GCA_002440805.1 Chloroflexi bacterium UBA6265 | reverse complement strand
GTTGCGCATCTCGAATTGGGGAGGTCGATGGATGTGGTCATGGTAGTGTCGGCGGCCAGATGCCGCCGACACTGTGGTCCACTCGCACAGTGGAGGATTATGACTACGGCGCGTCGTTCGAGATTGTCAGGTCGACCGTCCCCGTGTACGTACCTGGTGAGAAGGAGCCCGGCAGTGATGCCATGGAGAGGTACACTGAGTCGTAGTTCCATCCCCAGTATGTGTCAATCGAACCCGACACCTGCAGGTTGCCATTCAGGTACCAACTGGATGCATAGATATAGCTCTGGTCGATGACCGATCCATCTGTCGTATTCGTCAACCCGGCGGAAGATACTGATACGCCACAATCCTGGTCCCACTGGTCGCCGTATACCTCGTAGGACAGGTAAGCGTACCCATCGTTGTTCGAGTACCATTGATAATTCCAGCTATCGTAGTAATACGTCCCGAAATCTGCACTCCCGTACCAGATATAGCCACTGCAGTTTCCGTCCTGGAGTTCGGCAGAACCCCCGACCGAGTCGGCGCCTGCACCGGAAAAGATACTGATCGACAGCAAACTTGCAGCAAGGAAAGCAACAACTTTGTTCTTAAATGTCATGATGTTCTACTCCCGAACCACAAATATGTGGTTCAATTCCCTTGCGACGTCCGGTACTTGCGAGTGATGGACGACGCACCCTGGTGGTGAGGCGGTTCCAAACTGGTTCCGCCTTGCCACTCATTTGAGTGGCGTTCGCATAAGCGTTCTTCATATTCCCGCAGGCAGTCTCCTTTCCTCACTCCACGATAGGCACCAACACTCCTGAACCACTGGTAGCTGGTGGATCTCGGCCACCCTGTTCTCCATCCATCCCACTCTCCCTACTTCCCAGGAACGCCAGGTATCTTCCTTTACGGCGCCTTTAAAACCTTCACATCGAATTGCATGCTGTAACCGCCGGGGGCCACTTCGGCTTGCGGCGTGAGGTCAAAGGTCACCACCACCTGACTCTCTCCGACGAAGCCGGCAGGGATATGGGCTACAGTTGCAGCGGTTTGCCCGGGAGTAACAGGCGCAACTGCGTTTATGTTGCCGCCTGATGTAGTGACATTGACAATTACCGGCTGCACGCCCGGTGCAAGAGCGATCGCTTCAATCTGAATATCGTGCGCATCGGAAGTCGCGCAACCATCGTTGTTCACATGGATGATGATCGTGGCCTCGGCGGTTCCCCACGATTGACCAGTCCACTGGATCGCACCAAATGTCACCGGCTGAATATCCAGCGTAGGAACATCCTGATTGGGGGCAGCCACGCCAAGCAGCTGTGCTTCGGCCGGTTGACTGCCGTCTTGAACGATGCTCACAGACGCATCGGCCGTTTCCACCTCGACACCAGCACTGAGCGACAGAGGCATTTCGCCGACTGCGCATGACGTGCGGGTGACGGTGACATCGAACGCCAGTACCAGACCATCATTCCAGCTCATGCGGTATGTGACTGATTCCTCAACGCCACCAGGTAGCGGATCGGACTGGACCTCAGTTGCAAGAGAACCTTCCGGAAGGGATACCCGAACATCATCTCCCGCGTAAGTGGCGTTCACCTGCCAAAGAACCTGAAGATCCGCTGGAGCTTCGCCGGTGATCTCGGTGACGACTGTTGCCTGGCATCGCCACGTCGCTGAGTCGCCGGGCGACAGTGATTGCGCATCGCCGGAAGTGGTGATGCAGGTCACAGAATCGGGCTGCGACAAGGAAATGGTGACAGGGGTCTGTGTTGGTGATGGTGATGGCTCGACGCCGGGCGTCGACTCCAGTGTGGCGGCGGGAATCTCCGTGGCAGTGGGCTCAACAGACGGCGTCGGAACAGGGGTCGGCTCAGTCGTGGGAGGAATCTCAACGTTTAGTGGCGACGTCGCGGTCGGCTCCACTGTCGGTGGTGATGGAACGGCAATCGGCTCAGTTGCAGTGGGCTGCACCTCCAATGGATCGACAACCACCGGATCTCCTGGCACCGAAATGGCCGGTTGCTCCGTAGCTACCGGCGCGGGCACCTCGGTCACCGTGGGAACAGGGACTGTATCCAGCGGTGCCGTCTCTGTCGGGAGGGGATTAGGCTCCGTCGGCATGGTGGCAGTGGGAACCTGATCAGGTTGACTGAGCTCCACAGAGCTTTCGGGGGTACCAACTGCATCCTGCGCTCCACCCGAGGGAACGTACGCGATAAAGCAAATCAGCACACACAGAACAACATAATGCAATCGCGTGATGATTATGTCGACTTTCGGACAACAACGCATGGTGGTGTATGCCTTACGCAAGCAAATCAACTTTTCTATTTGGTTAGCTGGTGTTGTGGGTCCTGAGGACAGAGGAGAATTTTTTTCTGTCTGGCCTTCGGTTCATAGTGACGCATATACGTCACTATGTCAAGAGACCAAATCAGGCAATATTGGGGATTATTATTTACGAGGTTAGGCTTTCATCACACTTTGCTTTATTCCGATTGGAAAGAAACAGAGCTTGATGACATAACGTTATCGCTCATCTTCACCCAAACGGAGGAACGTAAGCACTGCCAGCACGCGGCGGTGCATGGTCTCGGCGTCTTCGAGTTCCAGTTTGGAGAAGATGCCGCGAATGTGTTTCTCGACCGTGCCTTCACTGACGAAGATCTGATCGGCAATTGCGGCGTTGGTTTTGCCTTCGGCCATCAGCGCCAGCACTTCGCTTTCGCGAGGGGTGAGTGCATCCAGGCGGTTGTCCGTGCGGCGTCGTGTGACCAGCTGGGTGACCACTTCCGGATCGAGTACCGTGCCACCTCCGGCCACCTGGCGAATGGCGCGGATGAAATCGCGGACATCGGCAACCCGGTCCTTCAGCAGGTACCCTACTCCGTGCGTGCCACTCTCAATCAATTCGGCGGCGTAACGCTCTTCCACATACTGGCTAAACACCATGATCGGTGTGTTTGGCAGTTCCTTGCGGATGGCCACCGCCGCCCGCAGGCCCTCATCGCGGAAGGTGGGTGGCATGCGCACATCAACAATCGACACATCGGGGCGATGCTGTCGGATCGCGGTAATCAGGTCCTCACCGTTATCCACGGCAGCCTCTACCGTGAAGTTGTTTTCTTCGAGGAGTCGGATGAGTCCTTCGCGGAGGACAACGGAATCTTCAGCGATGACGGCTCGCATGGTATCTCCACCGTGATACGCGTGCCCTTGCCAGCCGGACTGGTAAACGCAAACGTTCCTTCGAGCGCCAATATGCGATCCCGCAGGCCCTTCATACCAGTGCCCAAATCAGGATTCGCGCCACCGCGCCCGTTATCTGTCACGGTGATTCTAAGCCAATTGCCATCACGCTGGATACTAACTCGGGCACGATCGGCACCAGAATGCTTGGCTACGTTGGTAAGGGCTTCCACTACAACGAAATAGGCGGTGCCCTCAACTTCCTCCGCCAAACGCTCATGCAGGTGAACTGCCACATCCACCGGAATGGGAGATCGGCTCGCCACGGCCGAAACAGCGGCGTCGAGGCCACGGTCGGTCAGCACCGCCGGATGGATGCCACGAACCAGTTCGCGCATTTCGGTCATCACCCGTTTGGCGCGATCATGCGAGGAATCGAGGATCTCCCGCGCGGCATCGGGATCGCTGTCCATTTTGTCCCGTGCCCGACCCAGATCCATCGCCAGCGCCACCAGTTGCTGCTGCGCGCCATCGTGAAGGTCGCGCTCAATCCGCTGCCGTTCGAGATGCATGGCCCGCATCACGGCAGACCGGCTTTCGGTGAGCTCTTCCACCCGCTCGGTGAGCACATCCTCCTGGGAGGTGCCCAGCAGCATCAATCCGAGCTGGCCATGTAATCGGGCCACGAGGTTCACCAGCACGGCGACCGGTACCGCGAACATGATACCCATCGCCAGTACCACGATGGCGATAACAGGATTGGTGACCTCGATCCCCCATATCACGCCCTGGGTAGAGCCGAAAATGAAGTAGAAGATTGGCCCCCACAGGAACTTGAGCGGCCAGGTCACCAGCCATAGCTCGAAGATGCCCAGCGGGAAGAGGATGGCCATATACAGGAAATCGCGCCATACCTGCGGTGATCGCAGCACCTGCCAGGAGCGTGCGGCAACATTGCCGGTGGTCTCGCTCCAGTGATGCGCTTCCCCAACATTTACGCCGAGGAAGCCGCGGAGTCGACTGCGCTCAATCTGGGCACCCCACAGCAGCAAGGCAAACGTCCAGGCGAGAATCGCGATACCTACGCCCACAAAAGAAAGCGCCACGCCCAGCACACCGCCCACAACTGCAGTGACAAAAAACGCGAGGCCGATGGGGAAACTGGTGAGGCAAAAGATAGCGTCGCTCAGCACGCGCCAGCTTTTCACGCCCGGCAGGCTCTGGATCGATGCCCACAACCAGCCGGTATCCTGCAGCTTGCGCTGGATCCGCTCATCGGCCACCGGGAAGGGAGGGTTCCTGGTAAGCAAGTGACGCGTGCGCGGGGTTTCCTCCCGGATCGGGTTGGTAAGCTCGGCTTCTTCGGTCGTGGTTTGCGATTGCGGCATGCAGCGGTCTCCGTGTTCTGCCTCTAGTATGACGACCGCAGGGCACGTTCACCATGCCGAATTTCCCGCCAATCACAGGTAGGGTTAACCAGAACAGGAGGGCTTTCGCCCTCCTGCTGAACTTCTTGTCGTCGATGCGATTTATGTGGCGTTGGTCTTGATCGGCGGCAGGTAGTTCTTGGGATCTACCGTGGTTCCATCCTCACGCACCATGAAGTGCACGTGGGGGCCGGTACTAAGACCCGTGCTCCCGACCTGGCCGATCTGGTCGCCTCGGGACACTTCTGCGCCTACGGCTACCGATGGCTGACCGGCCATGTGGCCGTAAATGGTGTGGATGCCATCGCCATGATCGATTTCGACGTAGTAGCCGAGGCCGCAATCACACCAGCCGGCAACAACAACCTTGCCGTCGGCGGCTGCCAGCAGCGGAGTGCCCTGCGGGGCAGCGAGATCGACACCATCATGTACGGAGCAGCCCCAATTTGGATCGTACGAGTAGAAGCCAAGATTGCTGCAGCCATAGTCCTGGGTGAAGCGATAGGTCGCAACCGGCAGGGAGAACCCGGCTGCCGATACGGTGCCGCTATCGGCAGTACCCGTCGTTGTGGTGCTGGTGGAGGTCACCTGTGTCAACAGGTCCGCCCGAACCCACCCCTCGAGATTGTTGCCTTTGACCTTGTACCAGTCGTTGCCTGCATCGTCCGTGGTGGGACCTTCTACCACGCTGACGCGGGTGGCATCGTTCAGGTACCCAACGCGCTCAGCGTCGGAGTTGGCAGCCTCGCGGACATTCACGCCCGCGTCTGATTCGGAGTTGACCACGGCGGTATCGCCGGCAACCATCGCTTCAGTCGCCACCGGATCGGCGGTTTCGGTGGAAACGGCTGCCGGGGTTGGCGTCGGGGCCGGCTGGGCCGCATTGGCGGATCGTCGTGGCGCGGTACCGGCGGTGAGCAGATCGCCAGGGATGAAGCCCTGAACGGTATCCCAGCGCACTTCGTACCAGCCATCCGGAGCCTGGGCAATCACTTCAACCAGTGCCATGTGCGGGATCGTTCCGGCTGTGGCAGCATCCGCATTTGCAGAGGCATAGAGATTGGTGCGGCCAGCATCGGCAGTGCGAACCACGGCCCAGTCACCCGCAACGTAGGTGTAATCGCCATCGAGGGCGGGTGCAGCAGTGGTCGTCGTGGCTGTACGCGATGTGGTGGCCGATTGGGAAGCAGTCCCGGGGGTGATCAGGTAGAAGCCCGATACCCAGCCATCAACGCCATCGAAACTCACCGGCCACCAACGGGTGCCCGCGGCATCGTAGACGGTGTCGACCGAATCGATGCGGAGGTCGACGATCGTGCCATCCTTAAGGGTGCCGACCACATCGGCACTGGCATCGGGCTCGGCCCGCATGGAAAGGCCATCGCCATCGGCGTCAACTTCGGCAACGCGCGCAGCGGTATCGCTGGTGAACTCGAAGGGCACGCGTGTGGCGGATGTATCTGCAGCAACGCTACCGTCTTCCGAAGAAGCAGCCCGGGCCACATATTCTTCTGGCGACATCAATGACCGACCGTCGATCCATCCAGCCGTGCCGCCCACATCTACTGGCCACCAGCGAGTTTCGCCATCGGCACTGTAAACGGTGTCTTCCATGTCGATGCGCAGCAGGACGGTTGTGCCATCCGGCACTGCCTCAACCACGTCGGCCTCCGCCGCGGGCTCGGCCAACAGGGGCGCGCCAGCGGGCTGGGCGACCACCACGGCCTCAATGCCCTCGACGCCACCGGCAGGGTCGACATCGAATGCCTGTTCCTGGGTGAGGACGGGTTGATCCGCAGCATCTGGTGTCGGGGTACTGCCCGCATCGGCATAAACCAGCCCTGCTGTGGGCAGGAAGGAAGCGATGGTGAGTGTACCGGCCAGGACGAGCATGCGCGCGCCACTGGCAATCGAGTGAAATTGTCTAGCGGTAAACACTCCGCCGTCCCTCCTGATAGGTTCGGCCAACCCCATGACCAGCCGAATTAGGTTTGATTTCGCAGCGTGAATGCAGGCATGACACCGGCAATTGACGCAAGCCGCTAATGTGGTTCCGCGGGGCAGCCATCCCCATGGTTTCCCCAATCAAGATCGTCAGCACAAACGTGTACGGTCAGTGCTATCAATCTACTGTGTGGAAGGTAACAGACTTCGCTACATTTGTTCAATATGTACGTACGCTTTGTTCGTGCGAAGCTGTCATCCGCTCCATTGTACCCGTACAAACGCCGTCGCGGAGGTGGTGAAAACCGGAAGTTCGTGTCGGGGAGCATCGCTGTGCAGGTCAACGCGGTTTTCCGCTATACTTTGCGGCTGATGACATGGCCGTGCATGCGGTCATTTTGCTGTGCATACCCGGAACCACCGGGAACATGGCGATGCAGGAAACGGTGCGCCCGTTTGGCCCAGGTCATCGGGGCAGCCGCAAGCGATCGCGTTCTCCCTGGAACGGTTCGACTTCCGCTTTTTGCATCGCACCATTAAAGGAAGGAACGCGCACGCGTGAAACTCACCACCGAACGCAAGCCAGGAAGCATTGTTGAGCTCTCAATTGTGGCCGACGATGCCGAATTCCAGGAAGCCATCGACAAAGCCATTTCCTCGCAGGCCCGCAACGTCCAGATCCCGGGATTCCGCAAGGGCAAGGCTCCGCGCCACATGGTCGAGCGCTTCTACGGCGGTCGCGAGGTGTTTGCGCAGGACGCAGCCGAGAAGCTGATGGACAAGCTGTATCAGCAGGCGCTAAAGGACGAGGACATCAGCCCGGTCGGCGATCCCGAACTCACCAGCATGGAGATGGAGCCAACGCTTTCCTTCGTGGTGGCGGTGCCGGTCTATCCGGAGATTGAACTCGGCGATTACAGCGCCGTGCGTGTCGATCCAGTCGACGCCAACGTTTCCGATGACGATATCGAGGAAGTCCTCGAGCGCCTGCGCAAG
>DJVD01000255.1 GCA_002440805.1 Chloroflexi bacterium UBA6265 | reverse complement strand
CATATGACGACCGAGACCACCCCACTACTTCGCAACCGGGATATCGCTGGAATTCGCCTCATGGTGTTCCTGGGCGGACTCGTGAGTATCGGTACCGAGATTGCCGCCACCAACCTGATCGCCCCTTACTTCGGCGAAAGCACCTTCATCTGGGCCACCGTGATTGGCCTGACACTCACGTTCCTGGCAATTGGCTACCACCTCGGTGGTCGCTTTGCCGATCGTCACCCACACGTTTGGTTGCTCTACCTGATCGGGGCAGCGGCTGGCCTCGCCGCAGGGTTGCTTCCATTCGTTGCCCGGCCGATCCTGACCCGCTCGCTTGCTGCCTTTCAGAATTACGATGTGGGCGCATTTTACGGGGCGCTCCTGAGTGTGATTGCCTTACTCGTCGTGCCGATTACCTTGCTAGGATTCGTCTCGCCATTTGCGGTACGCCTCACATTGCACGCGGTGAGCGACGCCGGCGGTACCTCGGGATCGATCTATGCCCTGGGCACGGTAGGTTCGATTGCTGGCAGCTTCCTGCCAGTGCTCATACTCGTGCCATGGATCGGCACTGCCCGCACGTTCCTGACATTGAGCCTGCTGCTCCTCATCCCCGCCATTGCCGGTTTGATGTATTACCGTGCCTGGCGAGCTGCCATCGTCGCAGTACTGCTCGCCGCAGCTATGGTCAGTGCCAATATCTGGGTTTCCGCCCAACCGATTCGTAGCTCCCAGCGTGGCGCCGTGGTGTATGAGACGGAATCATCGGACAACTACATCCAGGTCACACAGGATGGCGGCGACACACTACTTTGGCTCAACGACGGCCATGCCATTCACTCGATCTACAATCCGGATCAATTGCTGACGGGAGGGCCGTGGGATTATTTCATGATTGGTCCTTTGTTCATCGATCAGCAAGGTCCGGCCGACATCGATAACGCCCTCATCATTGGCCTGGGTGGTGGAACCAGCAGCAAACAGATTTCGGTTGGGTACGGGCCGGTACCGATCGACGGGGTCGAAATCGATCCCGAGATCGTCCGGGTCGGCCGTGAATATTTCGCGATGAACGAACCCAACCTGAACGTGATCGAAGCCGACGGTCGATACGTGTTGCGGACCACGACAACACAATACGACCTGATCGCAGTTGACGCCTACGAGCAACCGTACATCCCCTTCCAACTGACCACCCGGGAGTTTTTCACTGAGGTCTCCGGCGCTCTCACACCCGAGGGTGTGGCTGTGATGAACGTCGGACGCACTCGCACGGACTACCGGCTGGTTGATGTGATGGCCAGCACAATGAAATCGGTATTCTCCTATGTTTACGTTGTTGACACGGACAGGTTCGCCAATAGCATGGTGATTGGCACCAACGCCCCGGGCGGCATTGATGTGTTTGAGGCGAACGTAGCCAACCAGCCAGACGGACCGGTCCGGGCTGTGGGCGCCGCGGCATTGCGTTCAGGTAACATTCGCGAGATAACTGAAGTCGATACGGTGTTCACGGACGATCATGCACCGGTACAACGGGTGGTGGACCAGATCATTATTGACGAGGCGTTACCCGGTTCCAGAGAAGAGAATGACGATTAGCACTTCCCCTACCCCACTTGTCAGCGAGTTGCTTTCTTCCGTGCCCGGGATTGTGCATGGCATCACCCATCGTGTGCCGGGTATGGGATTGGCCGACGGCAATGTTGGCGATACAGCCCCGCGCGATTCCGCCGATGCGTGGTCTATGCGCCAGCAGTGGGGTGAGATCATTGGCTACGATCCAGAACGTCTCGTGCGCACCGGCCAGATCCATGAAAACAACGTTTTTGTGGTGCAAGAAAAGCATGTCGGGATGGGCCGTCGACGCGATACCCCCACCCCCGGCACCGCCGATGCAATGATCACCCAGGCTCTTAATGTGCCAATCATGACCCTTGCGGCCGACTGTTTGCCATTGCTCATGTACGATCCGGTGCAGCGGGGTGTGGCGGCCGTCCACGCGGGTTGGCGGAGCACGGTGATGGATATCGCGGGCGAAACGGTCCGGGCAATGCAGCGCGAATTTGGCAGCGATCCAAAGGATATCCTTGCGTTTCTCGGTCCGGCAATCGGTGGGTGCTGTAACGAAGTGGGACCCGAAGTGACTGCCGCCTGGCGAGATGTTGCCCGCGACCTGGGGCCGCTGGCGGAGCTTGCGGTCACCCGTCCATCGGTGAAAGAGCATTTTGATGTTCCCCGCGCCAATACATTGCTTCTCCAACGAGCCGGCCTTCTGCCAGCCCATATAGAAGTCAGTTCGATCTGCACCAAATGCAACCTCGACGACTGGTTCAGTCATCGCGGCCAGGGCGCGGCCACTGGTCGACAGGGCGGTGTGATCATGCTCATCGACACGCCATCATGACCGCAGTCAGTACTATGGAGCGCAACGCCATTGAACTCAGGGACCGCGTTCGTATCGCTGCTGAGCGGGCGCATCGGAATCCGGATGAGATCACGATTGTTGCGGTCAGTAAAACATTTGAACGCGCGCGGATGGATGAGGCGTACCAGTTGGGGTTTCGGGTGTTTGGCGAAAGTCGCGTGCAAGAGATTCGGCAGAAGTGCGAGGTGCCTCTGCCTCCAGACCTGGAACTTCACATGATCGGCCCCCTGCAAACCAACAAGGTGCGTCAGGTACTGCCGCATATTCACGTGTTGGAAACCGTCGATCGAGAGAACCTCGTCACGGCCCTTGCTCACGAACTCGAACGAATTGGACGTACGTTGCGGGTGCTTGTGCAGGTGAATGTCTCGGGAGAGGCACAGAAATCCGGTCTGGCTCCCGGGCAGGTTAGCCAGTTCATCACCACCATCCTGAACGAGCCGCGGTTGGAGCCGGCTGGCTTCATGACCATGGCACCGCTGGGTGCCGACCCCGCCACGCTCCGCAACGTATTCGGCGGTCTTCGCCAGCTGCGGGATCAGCTTCAACAACAGGCTGGCGTAGAATTGCCTATCCTCAGCATGGGCATGAGCAGCGATTTCGAGGCTGCAATTGCCGAGGGGGCTACCCACATCCGTATTGGGCGCGCGCTTTTCGGCGAACGATAGAACTTCAAGTAACAGGAAGCCAGCCAGGTCGATATTAGACCTGGCTGGCTTCCGTTTTTCCTAGGTGCCCGGTGTCGCCACCGGGGTGGCGCTGTCACCATTTAGGGCTGCCAGGATCACCCGCAGCTTCTCCATCTCGGTCTTGTACGTGACCGGATCGCCCTCTTCCAGTGCCTTGTCGGCGCGGTCCAGCGTCGCCATCGCCTCATTGGAAAGTTCCGCATCACTCATATTTGCCAGTTCCGGGGGCAGGTTGCTGCGATCGACTGTGATCGTCCCGTCGCTTGTGCCGGCTTGAGTGGGTGAGGCAGATTGATCGCCAGCAACAGGCGTGGCATCGACGTTGGCTGCCTGCTCCACAGCTTGTTGCGGATCCTCGACGATCTCGCCCACCGCATCCGGTGTCGGATCATTCAGCGCGGCGATAGCTTCCGCCAGTGTCGGTCGCATCACCACCTGGTCATTCGCAGCCACGATTACCCGTGCAAGCGTCGGCGCGCTCGCGCTGGAATCCGTCGCCTGCAGGTAGAGCGGTTGCACATACAGCAGCGAATCGCCCACGGGGATTACGAGCATGTTGCCGCGAATCACCTTGCTTCCCCCCTGGCTCCACAATGTGATCTGGCTGGAGATATCGGGGTTCTGGTTGATCATTGCCTCAACCTGGCGCGGCCCATACACGGTGACCTGCCGCGGATAGCGATAGAGGCGAAGCTCAGTGTTGCCGTTTTCATCGGCGCGACCAGCGAACCATGCCGTCATATTCTCGTTCGTGCGATTGCCACCCGGCGTGAACGGGATCGTGAGCCAGAAGTCGGCATCGGTATCGCTTGGCAGGGTCTGGTGGACGAAATAGGGCTCCATCTGCTGATTTTCGGCATCGCCTGCTTCCCGGGCGCGAGTCCACTTGTCGTCACCGTCATACCACGTGCGGGCGTCGTTCATGTGGTAGTCACCCCAAACCTCGGTTTGGGCATTAAAGAGTTTCTCGGGATACCGAAAGTGGTTCGCCATGCCTGTCGGCACCTGGTCGATCGGTGTGAACAGGTCGGGATAAATCGAGGCCCAAGCATCGGCAATGGGATCTTCAACGCCGGTACGATAGAACATCGTCTCCCCGCTGTATGCATCGACCACCACTTTCACCGAGTTGCGCATGTAGTTGCGGCCGTCATACCTGGTGGCATGGGGGTACATATCGGTTTCGGTGTAGGCATCAATCACCCAGTACATGCGGCCGTCGGCCACAACCATGTACGGATCTTCATCGTACGTCAGGAACGGCGCGATCTTCTCGGCCCGCTCCGTCACGTTACGGTGCTCGACGAGTTTTGAGTCGCTGTTCAGTTCCCCGGTGAAAAACACATTGCGATCGCCGAGCGTCAGCGCAGCCATCGCGCGGGTGACCGGGTTGCCAAGCCCCACTGATCCGTACGCGTCTCCCTGGAAGTTCTGGCCGCCCTGGTCCGGTTCGTCGAGACCGGCGATCTCGGTCTGGTCGGTATTGAGGATGACCCATTCAAGGTCCGATTCGCCAAAGTAGACTTCGGGATTCTCAACCACCAGGCCGTCCGGACCCGTCATCGGCACGCCGCTGACGACCTCGGCGGGCCAACCATCGGTGTTCACCTGGCTGACCGGACTCATGACGTAGCCGTAACCACGGGTGTAGACCAGGTGCTTGTTGGTCCACGTTTGTCGACCCGGAGCGAGTCCCTCCAGATTGATTTCGCGCACGCCGACGATCATTTGCACCGTGTTGCCATCAACATCGTAGCGATCAACATCTACATCGACGAACTCATAGAACGGCACGAAGCTCTGGACCTGCTGGTAAACCGGACCCACCACGCGGTAGTCCCAGATGCGCACATTGGCAAGTTCACCGCCGGGTGAAGTGTCGAGTTCACTGGGCACGAGTTCTTCCTGCCCGGTAAGTTCGATCATATTCACCTCATTGAGGCCGAATCCTGATCGAGTCATATCAATATTATGGGATATGTAGCTTTGCTCACGGCGAAACTCGCTAGGTTCAACCACGAACCGTTGCACGGCCATGGGCAGCAACGGCATCAGCACGAAGCTGGCAACCAGCCAGATGCCCAGGATGCCGAACAGGTATTTCACGTTGCGCAATACGATCCCCGTCAACAGGCCAATCGCGGCCAACAGACTCATAATCGCCATCACCCAGCTCAGCGGCCGAACGATATTGGAATCCGTGAAACCGGGGCCATGTACCACGCCGCGATTGCTGAAGACCAACTCGAAGTTGTTGAGCAGGTACCCCAGCGCCATCACCAGCAGGAACGCGCTGACCAATGCAGAGATATGGCGCAAAGCCACCATCGGCACATCGCCCCAGGTTTTGAAGCGAATGCCCATCCGCACGAGATACACCAGTACCACCGCCAGGATTGTGACGAGCAAGAGGGCAATGAATGTGGTTTCGAGCGTGCGCAGGAATGGCACCTGGAAAACGTAAAAGCCGACATCGCGGTTGTAGGTCGGATCATCTACCCCAAATGATCCGCCATTCAGGAACAGCAATGCTTCCTGCCAGCGACTACTGACGAAGCGACCGGCGATGAACGCCACTACGGCAGAGCCCA